>NZ_JAENYR010000010.1 GCF_016841685.1 Thiohalomonas denitrificans | reverse complement strand
CCTTCGTGACGAACATCGCCGCGGGGGCGCGCCTCCTACCAGGGTCTGTGCCTCCTTTCTCCGTAGGAGGGCCGCCCCGGCGCGATGCCTGTCGTGCGGAAATCGCCGCGGGGGCGCATCGCCTACCTGGGGCTATTGCCTCCTCCTCGTCTACTCGCAGATCTCCTTGTAGGCGTTGATCAGTCCGTTGGTGGAGGGGTCATGGTTCTCCACCGGCCCTTCGGCAGCCAGCTCCGGCAAAATGGCCTTGGCGAGCTGCTTGCCGAGCTCCACGCCCCACTGGTCGAAGGAATTCACGCGCCAGATAATCCCCTGAACGAAGATCTTGTGCTCATAGAGGGCGATCAGCGAGCCTAAGGAACGGGGGGTGATCTGCTTCAACAGGATGGAGTTGGTGGGCCGGTTGCCCGGAAAGACCTTGTGCGGCAGCAGCTTTTCCAGGGCTTCGCCGGAAACGCCTTCGGCTTCGAGCTCCCCCCGTGCCTCGTCCTCTGTCTTGCCCTTCATCAGCGCTTCAGTCTGGGCAAAAAAGTTGGCCATAAGCTTGTGATGGTGGTCAGTGATGGGGTTATGACTGAGGACCGGGGCGATGAAGTCGCAGGGTATGAGCTTTGTCCCCTGATGGATCAACTGATAGAACGCATGCTGCCCGTTGGTGCCGGGTTCGCCCCAGATCACCGGGCCCGTGGAGTAGTCGACGGGCTGCCCGTCACGAGTGATGCGCTTGCCGTTGCTCTCCATATCGCCCTGCTGGAAATAGGCCGGAAAACGGCCCAGATATTGATCGTAGGGGAGAATGGCGTGGGTCTCCGCACCGAAGAAGTTGTTGTACCAGATGCCGAGCAGCGCCAGGGTCACCGGCAGGTTCTTTTCCAGCGGGGTACTGTGAAAGTGCAAGTCCATGGTATGGCCCCCCTCGAGCAACTGCTCGAACCGGTCCATGCCGATGAACAGGGCAATGGGCAGACCGATGGCCGACCATAGTGAATACCGGCCTCCCACCCAGTCCCAGAACTCGAACATATTGGCCGTATTGATGCCGAATTCGGAGACCCTTTCAGCATTGGTGGATACCGCCACAAAGTGTTTTCCCACGGCATCCTTGTCACCCAATTTGCCGATCAGCCAGCGGCGTGCGGTCTGGGCGTTGGTGATAGTCTCCTGCGTGGTGAAGGTCTTGGAGGCAATGATGAAGAGGGTCGTTTCCGGATCGACCCGTTTCAGAACCTCCGCGATATGCGTGGCGTCGATATTGGAGACGAAATGGGTGCTCAGTCCCTCTTTGCCGTAGGGCTTCAGCGCCTCGCAAACCATCAGCGGTCCGAGGTCGGAGCCACCGATCCCGATGTTGACGATATCGGTGATGGGCTTGCCGGTATATCCACGCCATTGTCCGCTTCGGACCGACTCGGTAAAGCGCCGCATCCGTTCGAGTACGGCCTCCACTCTGGGCATGACATCCTCACCCCCGATACGGATGGGCTTGCCGCTGCGATTGCGCAATGCCACGTGCAGAACCGCACGATCCTCGGTGAAGTTGATCTTCTCTCCACGGAACATCCGATCCGCCCAGCCGGTGACATCGGCTTCCTGGGCCAATTGCCGGAGAAGGGTCATGGTCTCTTCGGTGATCCGGTTTTTCGAATAGTCGAGGAGCATATCCTCGAACCGCAGTGAAAACCTTTCGAAGCGCCGCGGATCCCGTTCGAACAGATCGCGCATGGCGATTTGCTGAAATTCACGTTGGTGGTCAATCAGGGCATTCCAGACCGTGGACGTGGTAAGCCGCGACATGTATCTACCTTCTCTTGAATGGTTTTACTGAAGGGATTCGTCGTAATCTTCGGGATCCATATTGTTGCGCCATACCTGATCCTCCCGGTCGAACAGACGCAGCGACTCGACAGGCCCCCAGCTGCCGGCCGGGTAGGTATGGATAAAGTCGCGCTCCATGGACCAGACCTTCAGGATAGGGTCCACCACCCTCCAGGCCCAGCGCACCTCGTCATAGCGGAGGAATAGCGAGTGGTCATCCTCGATGACATCAAGCAACAATCCCTCATAGGCATCCAGCTTCACCTCCTCCTCGCCCGCATACGTTGCATCCATTGAAATCGTACGGGTGTTCATCTCCAGGCCCGGCACCTTCACCAACAGTTCGGCACGCAGGCATTCGTCCGGCTGGATGCCCAGCAAAATCCAGTTAGGCCGCAACCGTTCGATAGGCGTATTACGAAACAGCAGTTGCGGTGGATGTTTGAAGCGGATGGCGATCATCGACATGGACCTGGCCATGCGTTTTCCGGTACGGATATAGAATGGCACATTGCGCCAGCGCCAGTTGTCGAGATAGAGCTTAACGGCCGCGTAGGTGTCGGTCGTGCTATTGGAAGGGACGCCCTTCTCCTCCAGATAACCACCCACCTGTTCACCATCAACTCTGCCGCGCTTGTACTGGGCCCTGAAGGCGTGGGCATGAACGGCACTGCGGGGAATCGGCCGAATCGACTTGAGCACCTTTACCTTTTCATCGCGCAGCGATTCCGCATCCATATTGGCGGGCGGTTCCATGGCGACCAGGGTGAGCATCTGCAGAAGATGGCTCTGTAGCATGTCCCGCAGTGCACCCGACGTATCATAGTAATCGGCACGCCCCTGAATGCCCTGGGCCTCCGAGTGCGTGATCTGAACGTGATCGATGAAATTGCGATTCCAGAGCGGCTCCATCATCAGGTTGGCAAACCGGAAGACCAGTACGTTCTGGACCATCGCCTTGCCCAGATAGTGATCGATACGAAACAGCTGCTCCTCATGAAAGTTCTTGTGGAGTTGCTCTTCGAGGATTTGGGCACTCTCCAGGTCGTAGCCAAACGGCTTTTCGATAACCAGGCGCCGCCAGCCATTTTCCTCTTTGTTGAGCCCCACATCCGCCAGGTGCTGGGCGACCAGCCCGAACTCCGCCGGCCGTATCGCCATGTAGAAAACCAGGTTGTCCGGACAGTGGATCTCCTCGAACAGGGCTTTACGCAACCTGGTGTAGGCCTGCGCATCGGAGAGATCGCCCTGGAAAAAGTGCAGACGGCTACTGAAACGCTCGAAGATACCGGGTTGAAGTCCCAGTCGCGCCCGGGGCTTGAGGATTGTGCTTACCTCTTTGCGCCACTCGTCGGAACTCCATTCGCGTCGACCAAACCCGACGATGGCCATTTCCTCCGGAAGGTGTCCCGCCTCCTCCAGGTGGTAAAGGGCCGGCAGCAGCTTGTTCTGGGCCAGATTGCCGGTGGCCCCGAAAATCACGAAGGTGCACGGTTCGTTCAAAAAAATCTCCTTTCGATAGAGAACTCCACCGCAAAGCGCCGAGAGCGCAGATTACTCGGCTTTGGTGATGGTATGCCCGCCGAAGGCGTTGCGCATCACCGACAGCAGCCTGGCCGGATATCCCTCCTGGTCCTGGCTGGCGAAGCGCATCTGCAGAGCCAGCGTCATAACCGGTGCCGGAACACCCTGTTCCACTGCCTCGATGGCCGTCCAGCGCCCCTCGCCGGAGTCGGACACCACCGGCTGAATCGCCTCCAGCGACTGATCCCGGGCAAGCGCATCCGCGGTCAGGTCGAGTAACCAGCTCTGCACCACGGAACCGTGGCGCCACACCTCGGAAACCTGCGCCAGGTCGATCCCGAACTCATCCCGGGAGCGCAGCAGAGCCAAGCCCTCGGCCAGGGCCTGCATCATTCCATATTCAATGCCGTTGTGAATCATCTTCGTGTAGTGACCTGCACCAACCGGCCCCACGTGGGCCCAGCCGCGATCGGGCGCAGGCGCCAGCGCCTTCAAGGCCGGCTCGATGAGCTCCACATAGCGTTTTTCACCGCCTACCATCATGCAGTAGCCGTTTTCGAGGCCCCAGATACCACCGGAGGTTCCGGCATCAACAAAGCCGATCGAGCGCTCTCCCAGCCACTCGCCGCGGCGTCGGGTGTCGTGGAAATTCGAGTTTGCTCCATCGACGACGAGATCACCGGGCTCCAACCGCTCGGCAACCTGGCGGAGGTGATCCTCGGTGGGAGCCCCGGCCGGCAGCATTAGCCAGACGACGCGCGGCGGCGAGAGATGACCGATGGCCTTGGCCACCGAATCAGCGGCGCTGATATTCTCCTCTTCCCGGGCGAGCTCATGAGCCACCTCGGGTGATCGATTATAGCCGATGACCTTGATGTCCCGGCGCGCCAGGCGACGTGCCATATTGGCTCCCATCCTGCCCAAACCAATGATCGCAATGCGCATGCGCCGCTCCCCTGCTAAGATTTGTGACCGAATCAGCTCGAATTTCCTATACCCCACCGCAAAGGCGCCAAGAACGCATAGAATTCAGCGGCGTTATCGAGGGATAATCGCGCGACACCGGAATTACAGCGGGCGCAACCCCCGTCGAAATCCGTTGCTTGACGTATGTTGCGCCTTTGCGGTGAAATTTTCAGATTACTAGACTGTAGCTGGCCCAACAGAAGATTGCATGGGCTCGCCGGCAGTAGACAGGTCCGAATTCCAGTAACAAGAACAACAACATGAAAATTCTTTTTGCAACCAGCGAAGTCCATCCTCTGGTCAAAACCGGTGGTCTTGGCGATGTCAGTGCCGGCCTTCCGGCCGCACTCCACCGCCTGGGACACGATGTCAAACTGGTATTGCCGGCCTATCGCCGGGTACTGGACCGGGCGGGGAGTGTGAAGATTGTCGCCCGCATCGGGCTGCCGGGAATACCCGAACCGGGACGGATCATGACGGCGCAGATGCCCGACAGCGGTGTTCCGCTGTGGCTGGTCGATGCCCCGAGTCTCTACGACCGTGCAGGCGGACCCTACACCGACCCTGCGGGAAACGACTGGCCGGACAATGCCCTGCGCTTTGCGAGCTTTGCGCGCGCCGTGGTCGAGCTGGCCACCGATCGCGCCAACCAGAACTGGAAGGCCGATGTGGTGCACTGCAACGACTGGCAGACCGGGCTGGTCTCCGCGCTGCTATCCCGCGAATCCAACCGTCCGGCCACTGTCTTTACCATTCACAACATGGCGTACCAGGGCGTCTTTCCTCCCGAGGCATTCGACACTCTGCACCTGCCGAAGGACCTCTGGTCGCCCGAAGGACTGGAGTTCTATGGCGATCTCTCCTTTATCAAGGGCGGCATTGCCTATGCCGACCGCGTCACCACGGTAAGCCCCACCTACGCCAAAGAGATCCAGCAGCCCGAGTTCGGTTATGGACTGGAGGGCCTGCTCAGCCACCGCGCCGAACACTTGACCGGGATTCTCAATGGAGTGGATTACGAGGTCTGGGACCCCGCCCATGATCCGCTCATCCCTCACCATTACACACCGGAAGCCCTGGAGGGCAAGGCCGCCAACAAGCGGGCCCTGCAGCAGCGATTCGGTCTGCCTGAGCGCCCCGAGATTCCGCTGCTCGGAGTGGTAGGCCGGCTGGTGGACCAAAAAGGAATCGACCTCATCGTCGATGCGCTTCCCGAGCTTCTGAAGCGGGATGTACAGCTGATCGTCCTCGGTTCCGGCGATAAAAAGCTGGAAGCTCACCTGCAGACGGCTGCCGAACGGCATGGCGAGCAATTGGGGGTGCACATCGGTTATGACGAAACCCTGGCCCACTGGGTCGAGGCGGGGGCGGACATTTTTTTAATGCCATCCCGTTTCGAACCTTGTGGCCTCAATCAGATTTACAGTCTGCGCTACGGGACGCTGCCGGTCGTCCGCAGTACCGGCGGACTTGCCGATACCGTAATCGATGCCGATAAAACGACACTGCAGCAGAAGACCGCTACCGGCTTCGTCTTTGAGCAGGCGACCAAGGGAGCACTGCTATCCGCCCTGGAGCGGGCCCTGCGGCTATTCCGCGACCGCCATTCGTGGGAACAGATGATGCGCGCGGCGATGGCACAGGACCTGAGCTGGGAACGCAGCGCAGCGCGCTATGTGGACCTCTACGAAGCCGCCACTGCCGAACGCTGCGGCCAAGGTATCAAGAGCGGCCGTCGTGCCGCATCAAATGCGGCTTTGCAGCGCGCGAACAGGTAATCGACCCCGCTGCCCGAACCAAAACTCCGGGAAATACATCCCCACCTGTTTTCATTCCGGCCAAAATGTAAGTTCTTGCTATCAAGCGCCGTGAAGACATCCCGGTTTCGACGGCCCCATCCCTACAGCCAATGGCCTGAACAAAGCTTTACACCGTCAGAGCTTCAAAGTATGCAGCCCTGGTCAAACCGGATTCAAACCTGGATCGGACAGGCATTTCTGTCGGATTCACGATATAATGGCCGGCTTTTGGGCTGAGCGCCCCATCCGATCGCTTGCACGAGGAATACGGCAAATGGCTGGCATGAGCGACAAGCAATTACGCGCCCGTGTACGACTTTTCGGAGACCTTCTGGGTAAGGTGCTCCAGGAGCAAGCCGGTAGCGAGGTACTCGAGGCCGTCGAAACGCTGCGACGCGGTTACATCAGCCTGCGAAAAACCGATAATGCGCGCAAGCGTCAGCAGCTGACGCGACTCATCGAAGCGCTGGATGCTGATACAGCCGTACACGTAGTGCGCGCCTTCAGCCTCTATTTCAGCCTCGTCAACATCGCTGAAGAGGCCTTTCAGCATCGTGAACGGCGCCGCCAGGTGCGGACCGGGGGACCTCTCTGGACCGGCTCGTTTGATCGGGTCCTGCGCGAGTTTTACAGTCAGGGTATCGAACCGGCACAGGTGCAAAAGGTGCTCGACCGGCTCGTCTACAGCCCGGTGTTCACCGCTCATCCGACCGAGGCCAAGCGTCGCACGGTCATGGAAAACCTGCGGCGAGCCTTCGTGATTAGCGAACAGCTGAACGACCCGCGCCTGGGCAAGGAAGAACGGCTGAACATTACCCGCCATCTGCAGGCGGAGATCCAGATCCTCTGGAAGACGGACGAAGTCCGTACTCAAAAACCCCAGGTACGCGACGAAATCAAGAACGGGCTGTTTTATTTCCGCGAGAGCCTGTTCGCCGCCGTGCCGGAAGTCTACCGCAACATGGAAAAGGCCATTCGCCGTACCTATGGACCGGACTCCGGCATCCGGGTGCCCGATTTCCTGCAATTCGGCTCCTGGATCGGCGGCGACCGCGATGGCAATCCCAACGTCAAGCCCGAAACCACGGCTATGGCCGTGCGACTGCACCAGCGTGAAATCCTGCGGGAATACGTCCGCTTGGTCACGGAGCTTTCGCATGTGCTTACCCAGTCGCGACTACTCTGCGAGCCCAGCGAGGCCTTCCTCGAGGGTCTGGCTCGGGACGAACAGGAACACTCTGCCTTCGGCGCCAAATCGGATCGATTTCTGTATGAGCCGTACCGCCGCAAGCTGTACATCATGCGCTTCCGCCTCTATCAGAATCTCCATAACGTTGAGGCACGCATGGAGGATGCGGAAGCGCCGGTCTCCGAGCATGCCTACCCTTCCGAACGGGAGTTCATTGCGGACCTGAATCAAATCCGTGATTCACTTCTCAGTCACGGCGACGAGGTGGTCGCCAACGCTCAACTGAAGGACGTCATTCACCTGGCGAAAACCTTCGGTTTCTACCTGATGCATCTGGACGTCCGCCAGGAATCGACGCGCCACTCCGAAGCGGTCGCCGACCTGCTGTCGAAGCAGATGCAGCCTGTAGACTATTCCAGTTTGAGTGAAACCGAGCGCCTGGAGCTGCTCGCCGATCTCATCGGCCGGGAAAACCGGCTACCGCTACCCGAGAGCATTGCGGATGAGACCATGGAGACACTGGAAGTCTTCCGGGTGATGGCGCAAATGCGAAAAGAGGTGAGCCCGAACGCGTTCGGTACCTACGTCATCTCCATGACCCATGCGGCCAGTCACGTGCTCGAGGTGATGTTCCTGGCCAGCCTGGCCGGGTTGGCGGGCCGAACCGAAGACGAATGGTTTTGCAATCTCCGTATCTCGCCGCTGTTCGAGACCATTGAGGACCTGGAGCACATCGAGCCGGTCATGCGCAGTCTGCTTTCCATACCGGCCTACCGCGGGCTACTCAAGGCCTCCGGCGAACTCCAGGAAGTGATGTTGGGTTACTCCGATTCCTGCAAGGATGGCGGCATTCTCGCCTCCGCCTGGAATCTCTACCAGGCCCAGCAGCAGGTCACCGGGCTCACTGGTGAGTTCAAGGTCCAGTGCCGCCTGTTCCACGGCCGCGGCGGCACCGTCGGACGCGGCGGCGGTCCCACTCACGAGGCCATTCTCGCCCAGCCGGCCGGCACCGTCCACGGGCAGATCAAGTTCACCGAACAGGGTGAAGTCCTGTCGAACAAGTACAGCAACAGCGAAACCGCTGTCTATGAATTGACCATGGGTGTAACCGGTCTGTTCAAGGCGAGTCGCTGCGTTATCGAACCGCCGGAGCCCGATGCGCCCGAATACCATCAGGTGATGCACGAACTCTCCCGTGCGGGCGAGGATGCCTTCCGGGATTTGACCGACGGAACCGAGGGTTTCCTGGACTATTTCTATGAAGTCTCACCCGTCAGCGAAATCGGGCTGCTAAAAATCGGCTCCCGTCCCTCTCATCGAAGCAAGCAGGATCGCTCCAAAGACTCGATTCGCGCCATTCCCTGGGTGTTCGGCTGGGCCCAGTCCCGGCATACCCTCCCTGCCTGGTTTGGCATCGGGACGGCTCTCGAAAAATGGCTCGGAAATGATCCGGAGAGAATGGGAAAGCTGCGCCACATGTACCATGAGTGGCCATTCTTCCGCGCCCTGCTCTCCAACAGCCAGATGTCGCTGTTCAAGGCGGATATGGGGATCGCCGGCGAATACCTGGAACTGGCCCGACATCCGGAAACCGCCCGGAATATCTACGAGCGGATCCGCGGCGAATATGACCTCACCCTCAAACGGGTGCTGGCGGTTGCCGAGTTGAAAGAGCTGCTTGGCGAGACACCCACGCTCCAACTCTCTCTCTCGCGTCGCAATCCCTACCTGGATCCGCTGAACCACATCCAGATCACCATGCTCAAGCGCTACCGCAATGAAGCGCTGAGTGAGGAAGAACGTGAAGCCTGGCTGGGTCCCCTGCTCCGTTCCATCAACGCCATCGCCACCGGCATGCGCAATACCGGCTGAAGATAGCTACCAGCAGCAAGGATGCTGCTTTCCGCCGGTCTCGCTGGCAACTCCGACGCACACGACTATAGTCTCTCGTTAACCCAATGAACATCAACGGGAGGCATGGCATGCGACTGGAAGCGGTTCGCGCCCTGGCCCGGGAGGGCGGGATAGTGGCGGATAACATGCGCAAAATAGAATTGGTACGCATCCTGCAACGGAAAGAAGGCCACGCCGAGTGCTTCGGTCGACCCGGTGAGGATGTCTGCCGGCAATGGAACTGTCTGTGGCGTGAGGATTGCTTGCCGGCGCGGGCGAAATCAATCATGCGCGAAGCTCACCGCAACTTGAGAATAACGTCAGAGCAGTACTTTTCTGGATGAACAGGCGGGCAAAAGGGTCGGGGGCCTTCAGGCGGCCTGGACAGGGATGGTGTTGGCGCAGTGCGTGACACTGTTTTCTTCGTCCAGATAGACCAGTTTCGGCTTATAGCTCACCAGCTCCTGCTGGTTGAGAGCGACATAAGCGCAGATAATGGTGACGTCCCCGGGTGATGCCTTGTGGGCCGCGGCCCCATTAACGGAGATGACCCCCGAGCCGTCCTCGGCACGGATGGCATACGTGGTGAAGCGCTCGCCGTTGGTCACGTTGTAGATCTCGATCTGCTCATACTCCCGGATCCCCGACAATTCCAGCAGTTTCCCGTCAATCGCGCAGGAGCCCTCGTAGTCGAGCTCGGAGTGAGTCACCCGGGCCCGATGCAACTTGGCTTTGAGCATGGTACAAAACATGGTTCAGCTCCCTACGTCACGGAAGGGCGTAATTATGCGGATTTCAGCCCATATGTTCAATGTCGGACAGGACAACCGCAACTTTGAAACGAGCGGTGCAGGTCCTTGATGGCAGGCCGTCGGCAGCACGCCGCCAGGGATGGCGGTGTTAGACAATGCAGGAGCACACTTGTCGAGGGATGCTGCCCACGGATAAAAGATGATTGCTCCTGCATACTCTTCACCTCCTACACCCCTGTAGGTCGTATTCACAGCGTACCTGCTATCAAGGCCTTGGTTCGCGCACCGGTACCAAAAATGTAGGCGTGCGTTTATGCCCTGCAATGCCGGACAAGTCGAACCACCACTCCACAAAGGTCACGTACACTGCGCCTTGGGTAGCTGATTTCAGATCAGACAGTCAATTTCAGGTTGTCAATCAATCGCGCCCGACCGAGCCGGGCTGCTGCCAGTAACACCAGGGCGTTTTCGTCACCACGAGGCAGCTGAAGGTCGTCGGCACGCCGCACGCTGACATATTCCGGCTCAAAACCGGCCTCGGCCAGGCGGGCCATCCCCTCTCCTTCCAGTCTCATGATATCGCGTTCCCCGGATTCGATACGTGCCGCGAGTCCCTTCAGCATTCGATAGAGTGCCGGCGCCTTCTGCCGCTCGTTAGGCGAAAGGTAGCGGTTACGGGAGCTCATCGCCAATCCGTCCGTTTCCCGGAGGGTAGGCACACCCACCAGCTTCACCGCCATCGAAAGGTCCTCGGCCATTCGTCTCAACACCGCAAGCTGCTGAAAATCCTTCTCTCCGAAGATGGCCACATCCGGTTGAACGATATTGAACAGCTTCATAACCACCGTGGCCACCCCGCGAAAATGCCCCGGCCGGGAGGCGCCGCACAACTGTTCCGAGATGCCGGGCACCTCAACGAAGCTGTTCCCCTCCCGGCCGCGCGGATAAATCTCCGCCTCTTCCGGCAAAAACATCACATCTGCCCGCCGAACCCGAAGCAACTCGGCATCCTCCCCGGGAGTGCGAGGGTAACTGTCGAAATCCTCCCCCTGCACGAACTGGGTCGGATTGACGAAGACACTCACCACGACCCGATCCGCCTGTTCGCGGGCCCTGTCCACCAGCACCAGATGACCTTCATGGAGATTGCCCATGGTAGGCACCAGCGCAACGCGCTCGCCCGCCCGGTGCCAGTCGGCCACCTGACATCGAACGTCGGCAATAGCATTCAGCGACTGCATAAGTCCTGTTTTACCCTCGAGAAAGCCTGTAGGAGCGGCAGAGCCGCGATGGAACCCGAATCACCCTTTGCGGTTGACCTACCGCACTGCCCGGCACCCCGAGCCGCCGAAATTATCCGGATAGAAGGGGCGAAAGCCGCAATGACCGAGTCACCCTTTGCGCTCTTGGCGCCTTGCCGGTTTGAAACCGGTTTTTCGAATCGTCAGGCAATCCGATGTTCAGGCCCCGGGAAACGGCGCTCCTTGACCGACTCGACATAGACGCGCAGGGCCGCCGAAACCGAGCCGGCTTCCTGCAGAAAATCCTTGGAGAAGCGCGGCCGCTTGCCCGGCGTGATTCCCAACATGTCGTAGAGCACCAGTACCTGGCCGTCGCAATCCACACCTGCGCCAATACCAATCACAGGGATGGAGACGCTCTCCGAAAGCCGTTTGGCCACTTCCACAGGGATCAGTTCCGCTACAATCAGGTCCGCCCCGGCGGCCTCCATGGCCAGGGCATCCCGAATGAGGGCCTCGCCGGCCTCTCCGCGCCCCTGAACCTTGTAGCCCCCGAGTTTGTGTACGGTCTGCGGCAAAAGGCCCAAATGGGCGCAAACGGGTACACCGCGCTGGGCAAGGAAACGCACGATTTCGGTCATTTCGCCGGTGACCTCCAGCTTGACCATCTGTGCGCCACCCTCCTGCATGAGCCGCGCTGCGCTCGCCAGGGCCTGCTCGGTGCTTCCGTAGCTGGCAAAAGGCATATCGGCGATCAACAGGGATTCCCGAGTGCCACGGCTGACCGCCCGGGTGTGATAGACCATGTCATCCAGCGTAACCGGAATGGTGCTGTCCCACCCCTGAAAAACCATTCCCAGGGAATCGCCGACCAGGATGACTTCGACTCCCGCATCCTCGATCAGCCATGCGAAACTCGCGTCATAGGCGGTCAACGAAACAATTTTCTCGCCCGCCTGCTTCATCCGGCGCAGGCGGCTCACGGTCACTCGGCTCATGGTTAAACCATTATTGGCATCGGATTGAAAAAATGGCGACCGGATCGGGTGCACTGTATCTGCTCGAGAAGCAGGTGGTAATCCTCTTCCCGATCGACCCAATCGATCTCGGCGGCATTGATGATCAGGAGCGGCGATGCATCATAGTGATAGAAAAACGCTGCATACGCCTCCACTACCTGCCTCAGGTACTCGGTCGTGACCTGATGTTCCCCGGGCCGTGAGCGCCGCGCGATACGCTCCTGGAGGATCCCCACCGGGGCCTGAAGGTAGATCACCAGATCCGGTTGCGGTGCGTCCAGCGTCAGGTATTCATAGGCCTGCTCATAAAGCCGCAGCTCGTCCGGATCGAGGATGAGTTCGGCGAACAGCCGGTCCTTCTCCAGCATGAAATCCGCCACCCGAACGGGCTCGAAGAGGTCTGTCTGCCGCAGTTCCTGGATTTGACGAGCGCGCTGAAACAGAAAGAACATCTGGGTCGGCAGCGCGGCATTGCGCGGATCCCGATAGAACCGCTCAAGAAAGGGATTCTCTTCCGCTCCTTCCAGCAACAGTTTGCTGCCGAAGCTCTCAGCCAGGCGCCGGGCCAGCGTTGTCTTGCCAACACCGATGGGCCCCTCGACCACGATAAACCGATGCGTATTTTTCATCCTTCCCGACATATCCGCGCTCCGGAAAACCCGGCCAACAGAATAGCACGGGCCTTCTCGACCGTCCCGCAACCGGGCCATTTGGCCAGGGTGAACACCGACTTAGATTCCGAAAGGGGGAAAGCGATGCAAGTCCTTGAAAGCGGGTACAGCGTGAATACACCCCTGTAGGCCCGATTGCCGCTTCCATGCGGCAAACGACCCGCTTTCAAGGACTTACATTGCTCCAGAACCGTATGCGGTTGCCCCGGCCCTATCTGCAATGGGAAGCCGCTGCAGCGAAACAGCAGTACACCGTCAGAGAGAATGCCCGCACGGCAGTACCCATCGCGCCCGGGGGCGGACCGCCTACGCAGGCGGAGAGATATTGCCGTATGCGGCATCTGCTGCCAAACAGCAAAACGCGCCATCCTACTTACGGGTGTTGCTGCACGGGTCCGCCGTGTGTTTACGGCGGTCCAGCCGCTGGATGCCCTCCGATGGGCATTGCCGCAGCAGTTGCACGAGTGGCGTGCCGCCCGGAAGGCGCAGCTCGGGGGCGATATCGGTCAGCGGGTAGAGCACGAAGGCGCGCTCGGGCAGTCCCGGATGGGGAACGCTCAGGCGTTCGGTGGCGACTGTCTCATCGCCATAGAGCAGCAGATCCAAATCGAGCGTTCTCGGACCCCAACGGACGGTACGCACCCGTTGGTGTCGTTGTTCGATGGCCTGCAGGGCGTCGAGCAGCGCCTCGGGCTCCAGTCTCGTCTCCAGTGCGGCGACGGCATTGATATAGTCCGGTTGTCCGGTCGGCCCCATCGGGGCACTGCGGTAGAGCGGCGATACCGCTACCAGGCGTGCACCTTCGATACCATCGAGGCCGGCAAAAGCACGTTCAACCTGGTCCGCCGGCTCGCCGAGATTGCTGCCTAGCCCCACGTAGGCGATAACGGTTCGAGACATCGCTTCAAATCCGGATGATTCACCGATGCAGTAAACGGCAACAGCTGGCCGGGCCCGGGGCCATTTGCCGTACATTTGTTTAGCCCAGATTATTCACCGCAAAGACGCAAAGGACGCAAAGCTTTGAATACGATGCATCTTGCATTATTGCCGCGGTTCTGTCGTTTCCGTTGTTTTCGGTTATGTATGCCGATAAGCGATTGAATTCTTTGCGCTCTTCGCGTCTTTGCGGTGAATTCGTGAATTCTCCGGGCTAGATGAACCCGAAACCGTTCCATGAAGCGCCGTGGTGAACAATCAGGACTGTTGCTGCTGGGTCTGTTTTGGCTTGCCGCGCCGCCGACGACGCCGCTTGCCCTTGGTGCGGAACGCCCGGGTCATCTCCCCGCGCTCCTCTTCATCGGCTTCCTGAAAGCGGGTCCACCAATCGGCGAGCTCTTCCACATCCTCGCCGCTTTGGGCCCTCAGCAGCAGGAAGTCGTAGGCAGCCCGAAAACGGGGATGCCCGAGCAGGCGGAACGGCGCACCGCCCCCACGCTTGGTCAGGCGCTCCTGCATGGCCCAGATCTCTCGCGACTGGAGCGAAAAGCGCTTGGGAAACGCTACCCGCTCGACCTGATGGGCAACGGCCGCATCCCCGGCCATCTGTATCGCCTCGATAGGCGAACGTCCCTCTTCCCGCAGATGCGCCGCGCGTTCGCTGGCAGTATCCCAAAGCAGGGCGGCAAACAGAAAGGCGGGTGTCACCGGCCGGCCGGCAGCGATGCGCTCATCGGTATTGGTGAGGGCGCGCGCGATCAGGGTGTGTGGGAAGTATTCCTGCTCGTGGGCAAGTGCGCCTTCGGTGTCGGGAAACAATTCGCCAAACAGCCGGTAGTGGCGCAGAAGTTCGTAGGTCTCTACCCCGTAGCCGCTCATGAAGAGCTTCAGCACCTCATCGAACAGGCGCGCCGGCGGAACGTCCCGCAAGGCCGCACCGAGCGCGATGATCGCCGCTTCGCTCGCTTCGTCGATACGGAAGCCCAGCTTTGCGGCAAAGCGCACGGCCCGCAGCATGCGTACCGGGTCCTCCCGATAGCGCTCCATCGGGTCGCCGATGATCCGCAGGCGGCCGGCCCTCAGATCCGCCATGCCACCGGTGTAATCCACCACCGAGAAATCAGCGATATCATAATAAAGAGCATTTATCGTGAAGTCGCGCCGCCAGGCATCATCCTCGACACTCCCATAGACGTTGTCGCGGACGATCATGCCGCCCTCGCTCCGCCCCTCCTTGGCCGAGCCGTCATGGGAAGTACGGAAGGTGGCCACCTCGATGATTTCGCGCCCGAAATGGACGTGCGCCAGACGGAAACGGCGTCCAATAAGCCGGCAGTTTCGGAACAGGTCCTTCACTTCCTCCGGGTGGGCATCCGTGGCGATGTCGAAATCCTTGGGCTCCCGGCCCAACAGCAGATCGCGCACGCCCCCTCCTACCAGAAAGCTCTGATAGCCGGCCTTGCGCAGGCGGTAGAGCACCTTCAGAGCATTCTCGCTGATATTCGAGCGGGAGATGATGTGCCCGGAACGCGGAATGACTACCGGTTGCGGATCCTCGGTCACTGTTGCGGTAGGGACCGTGAGTTTTTGAATAGAACGCTTGAGCCAAGAAAACATGCGCGTATAATAGCACGCTCTTCGGGGACGACAGTAAGGGGTCGTCACGCGAAATTTGCTCCCATCGTCTAGCGGTCCAGGACGCCGGCCTCTCACGTCGGTAACAGGGGTTCGATTCCCCTTGGGAGCACCAAATCCGAGCCGCCGGCCCCGTCCGGCGGCTTTTTGTTGGTGCGGTTGGAACTGCCGGCCGCGCCCCGCCCGTGAGATAATCGACTGCACACGATTCCCACCAGGAGCAGCCCTGTGGCAAAGACCAACAGTGATCGGTTCGATTTCGAGAAGTCGCTCGAGGAGCTGGAGCAGCTGGTCGAGCGGATGGAGCACGGCGACCTCACCCTGGAGGATTCTCTAAGAGACTTCGAGCGAGGCATTGAACTGACCCGGGCCTGCCAGAAGGCGCTTCAGGACGCGGAACAGAAGGTGCAGCAACTGGTCGAGAAGAACGATGGTGAACCGCTGGAGCCTTTCGAAGGCAGTGACGAGTAGCCGCTGATGGTTATTGAACAGCTTCTTGGGGATTATCGGGAGCGGACCGAGGCAGTTCTGGAAAGGTCATTGCCGTCTCCGGATGACCTCCCGGGATATCTTCACGAAGCGATGCGTTATGCGGCCCTCGGCGGCGGCAAACGGGTACGAGCGGTACTCGTGTATGCCGCCGGACAGGTCGTGGGGACGCCGCCGTCGGAACTCGATGCCCCCGCGGCCGCTGTCGAACTGATCCACGCCTACTCTCTTGTTCACGATGACCTGCCGGCCATGGATGACGACGACCTTCGCCGGGGGAAGCCCACCTGTCACAAGGCGTTCGGCGAGGCCACGGCCATACTGGCGGGCGATGCTCTGCAGTCGCTGGCCTTTGAAGTTCTCGCGGAGTGCACCGCCGGGAATGCGGCCGTGCGTATGGCGATGGTTCGGGAACTGGCCTTCGCTGCCGGATCCCGCGGGATGTGCGGCGGGCAGGCCATCGATATGGAAGCGGTGGGTCAACAGCTCACGCTGGAGCAGCTGGAGACCATGCATGCCTATAAGACCGGAGCCCTGATCCGGGCCGGCGTCCGGCTGGGCGTTCTGAGCCAGTCGACGGTGGTGCCGAAAACCCTGGAGCGGCTTGACGATTACGCCCGGGCCATCGGGCTTGCGTTTCAGATCCGTGACGATATCCTCGATGTGGTGGCGGACACCGAGACGTTAGGCAAACCCCAGGGCTCCGACGCCGCACGCCGGAAACCGACCTACACGGCACTGTTGGGCCTGGAGGGTGCCAGGGAAAAGACCCGGGCCCTGCATCGGCGAGCCCTTGATGACCTGAAACCATTCGGGCCTTCGGCTGATCCATTGAGAGCTCTGGCCGACTATATTGTCAAACGGGCCAACTGAACCGATGTCTGGTTCCAACACGCCGGGCGTCTGGAGTATCCCGACTTGCAACCCCGCCCGGGCCGTACCATCATTAATGGTTTTCCGCACTAGTACCCTCTAATGCCCGATCACAATGCCGCTTCCCTTCTCGATCAGATTGACTACCCCGATCAGCTGAAGGAGTTATCTCCCCCGCAGCTCAAGCAGTTGGCGGAGGAGTTGCGTAACTTCATGATCGGCTCGATCGGCCGCACCGGCGGCCACTTGTCGGCAGGATTGGGGGCGGTTGAGCTCACGATTGCCCTGCACTACGTCTTCGATACTCCCGACGATCGCATCGTCTGGGATGTCGGCCACCAGAGCTACCCTCACAAGATCCTGACAGGACGCCGCAAGCAGATGTCGACTTTGCGACAGCTGAACGGTCTCGCCGGCTTCCCCAAGCGCGAAGAGAGCCCCTACGACACGTTTGGTGTGGGGCACTCCAGCACCTCTGTCAGTGCAGCCCTCGGGATGGCGCTCGCTGCGCGACAGCAGCATACCGACCGGCGGGTGGTTGCAGTTATTGGCGACGGGGCCATGACCGCCGGCATGGCTTTTGAGGCGCTGAACCATGCGGGTGACCTCGATGCCAATCTGCTGGTAGTACTCAACGACAACGAGATGTCGATTTCGCCCAATGTCGGCGGTCTCTCCAACTACCTGGCACGGATGCTCTCCGGCAAGTTCTACTCTACGATGCGCGAGGGTTCCAAAAAGGTCCTGCAGACCATGCCCTCACCCATGTGGGAGCTGGCCCGTCGCGTCGAGGAACACGCCAAGGGTATGGTGGTTCCGGGGACGCTGTTCGAGGAGCTCGGCTTCAACTATATCGGCCCGGTAGACGGGCACGATGTCGAGAACCTGGTGAAAACCCTCGGCAATCTGAAATCACTGACCGGACCTCAATTCCTTCACGTGGTCACCCGCAAGGGCAAAGGCTTCGCACCGGCCGAGGAGAACCCGTGTGCCTATCACGGGGTCTCAGCTTTTGATACGGAAACGGGCGAGATGCTGGGGAGCGGAAGAGGCCCCACCTACACCCGGGTGTTCGGCGACTGGCTGTGCGATATGGCCGCCAGAGACGACAGCCTGGTCGGCATCACGCCAGCCATGCGGGAAGGGTCGGGGCTGGTGAAGTTCTCCGAGGAATTTCCGGAGCGATATATCGATGTGGGCATCGCCGAGCAGCACGCGGTCACATTGGCGGCGGGTTTGGCCTGCGATGGCATCAAGCCGGTGGTGGCTATCTATTCGACATTCCTGCAACGCGCCTATGACCAGGTAATCCACGATGTCGCCCTGCAGAACCTGCCGGTGCTGTTCGCCATCGATCGGGGCGGCCTGGTGGGTGCGGACGGTCCGACGCACTCCGGGAATTATGATCTCAGCTTTCTGCGCTGTATCCCAAATCTGGTCATCATGGCAGCCAGCGACGAAAACGAATGCCGGCAGATGCTCTATACCGGGTTCATGCATAACGGCCCGGCAGCTGTGCGCTATCCGCGCGGCACCGGACCGGGCCTCGCCGTGAATAAGGTCATGGAAGCCCTTCCCCTCGGCAAGGCCGAACGGCGCCGGCAGGGCAAGCAGATCGCCATTTTGGCGTTCGGCAGCCTGGTTCAGGAAGCCATCGCCGCGGCAGAAGTGCTCGATGCCAGCGTCTACAACATGCGCTTCATCAAGCCCCTGGATGAGGAGGCGGTCCTGGAGGCCGCGGCCTCCCACGGCCTGCTGATTACGCTTGAGGACAATGCGGTCATGGGCGGAGCGGGTTCTGCGATTGGCGAATGCCTGGCCGCCCACGCGGTGGCGACTCCGTTGCTGCAACTCGGATTGCCGGATGTCTTTATCGAACAGGGCACACGGGAAGAGTTGCTCGCTGCCTGCGGTCTGGACCGCGATGGTATAATCCGCGCAATTCAGGCACGGCTTGCCACCAACGCTTGCCAAACGCCGGCGACCCGCGTAAATTCTTAGTGATTAAGTCAACTATTTAACAGCATGACGGCGCAATATACGCTCAAGGTGGTAACCGACTTCGCCGCAGCCCACTCGTTGAGGGAGTATCCGGGCGATTGTCGGCGCCTACATGGCCACAACTGGAAAGTCGAAGTGGAAGTGGCCGCGCCCTCGCTGGACCGTCTGGGTATGGTCGTCGATTTCAAGACCATCAAGCAGGCAGCCCGTGAGGTGACTGAAGAACTCGATCACCGTTATCTCAACGAGGTTCCACCGTTCGACGAACTCAATCCCACTGCCGAAAACATGGCGGCTTATATCTATCGGCAGGTCGGGGAGCGGTTAAACGATGAACGGGTAAAGGTCTGCGCCATTACGCTTTGGGAGACCGAGCGCGCCTGCGTCCGCTATACCGAGGAAGGATGAATATGAATAAACCCTGTCAGCCGATTGCCGACGTCCAGAGCAGCGAGGATACCCGGCGCATTCCGATCAACAAAGTGGGCATCAAAGATATTCGCCATCCGGTGCGGATCCGCGACCGTAGCGGCGGGGAACAGCACACAATTGCCAACTTCAACATGTACGTGAACCTGCCCCATAATTTCAAGGGCACGCACATGTCCCGCTTCGTAGAGATTATCAATCGGCATGAGCGGGAACTGTCGGTGGAGTCCTTCAAGGACATGCTGTCGGAGATGACCGGGTTGCTAGAGGCCGAAGCGGGCCATATCGAGATGGTCTTCCCCTACTTCGTGAACAAGAAGGCGCCGGTCTCGGGTGTTGAAAGCCTCATGGACTACGATGTCACCTTCATCGGCGAGGTCGCCAACGGTGAACCGAAGCTGAAGGTGAAGGTGATTGTCCCGGTCACCAGCCTGTGTCCCTGCTCCAAGAAAATCTCCGAACGGGGCGCCCATAACCAACGCTCCCACGTCACGGTTGCCGTCGAAACTCGCGGATTCGTGTGGATAGAGGACATCATCGACCTGGTCGAGTCCGAGGCCTCCTGCGAGCTCTACGGTCTGCTCAAGAGGCCGGATGAAAAGATGGTGACGGAGCGCGCCTACGACAATCCGAAATTCGTGGAAGACATCGTCCGCGATATCGCCGTGCGCCTGAATGCCGACGACCGCATCGCCCAGTATGTGGTGGAGTCGGAAAATTTCGAATCAATCCACAACCACTCCGCCTACGCCCTCATCGAGAAAGACAAGCGGCTCAAGGGGTAGACGTCCCGTCATCCTTCCCAGAGGGCGCGCCACCGGACGCAGGAGGCGCGCCCTCGCGGCGATTGGCTTCACGGATTGTCGCCGGGGTCTCGCTTCACCATTTCGAACGTAGTACCAGCGCCTTACCGTCTCGTTGCATATCCAGCTGATCAAGAAACGACATCCCGAGCAGCGTTCGGCTCGGCAGGTTACCCTCCAGCACGACCGCAGGCACATTGCGGACCTTGATCTCCCCTACCGATATCCTGTCCAGCGTCACCCGATAGGCCGTTTCACGGCCCGAAGCCGTCTCCAGCATGGCGGGACGACCATCCCGCAGGTAGTCGACCCCCAGCCGTTTGGCTTCCGATGAATTCATCGATACAAACGTGGCACCGGTATCGACCATGAAGTTGATGGAATAACCGTTGACGGACCCATCGATCGTGTACATGCCGCCGGCATCGGGCCAGACTCGGACCTCTCGCTGTCTGGCGACACTGAATGTCGAGCCGATATGGGTCCCGAGTGCCAGTCGTTGGCGCTGGCCTTCCACCTCAATCACTGCCCCCTCGCTATCTGCCTGAATCAATCGCACCCCTTCAGGACTGGTATCGCCCTCGGAGAGCACCTGGCGGTCGCCGTCGATGGTGAGCACCGCCTTGCCGTTGAACAATCCGAGCACGACGATATTCGGGCCGGCCCAAACGACAGTCGCAGCGAGGAAAAGAAGCGCCAAAACCGTACCTTCGAGCGGTGGGAAACCAGCCTTCCTGCCCATTGGGATCTCCTTACCTGATTGCAGGTGTATTCAGACTAACCAAAGCTACCCCCATGCCTGGACGATAACAAGGCGATCACTGAGCCAGGCCGGAAGAACCGCGCTTGAACCACCGGGGACACGGGGTGCACGGGGTCAAACAGGTAGTAGAAGTTGCTTGGGCGTGCTTATTCGTCCTGCCCCTGATTTAGACCGCCAGCGTACCCCTGCTACACAGGCCCGAATCAATAAAGAATGGTAACCACGCGGTAAGACAGTAATCCGATCTTTTTCTCCCTGTGCGCCCCGAGTTCCCCGTGGTTAGAAATTCAAGGAAGGTCAGTTCTTCAGAAGCCGTACCCCCCTGCTGCGCAGGCCCGAATCAATGAAAATCTTGGCCGTCATTGCGGAGCGTCGAACGAGGGTCCTTCTCCCTCAGGGAGAAGGACAGGATGAGGGGGAAAGAAAACGGTCACGGCCTATTAGATCACCCCCTCCCTGGCCCTCCCCCACAGGGGGAGGGAATGGCATCATCGGCCCTGTTCCGTACCTCTGGCTGCATGGAAAGGGGCAAGTTCATCAGGAGGCGCCCCAGCGACGCGGCAATCTCGAGATTGGGAGTAGAGACTACTTCGTCGCCGAGGCTCCTCGTAATAACAGGGGCCAGTTCTTCAGGAGGCTCAGCCCAGAATCCGCGCCGCGCCTTGCAAGAGAAACCACGCAGGAACTGCAGCCAGGATATCGTCAATCATGATTCCGAACCCGCCGCTCACGTGACGATCCACCCAGCCAATAGGCCAGGGTTTGACGATGTCGAAAAAACGGAACAGGATGAAACCGATAAGCGGCCACTGCCAGCCTGCAGGTGCTGCCGTCATCGTCAGTAGATAGCCGGCGAATTCATCCCAAACGATGGCCGGATGATCGTGTACCCTCAGCACCTTCGCCGCATGGTTACAGAGGCTTATGCCGATGACGAAAATCAGTGCAGTAACCAGTAGATAGGCACCCATTCCGAGCGGTTGCAGAACCAGGTAAAGCGGAATCGCTGCGAGAGTTCCCACTGTCCCCGGCGCCGCCGGTGCCAGTCCGCTGCCGAACCCGAAGGCGAGCAGGCAGCGCGGGTCTCTCCAGACCTCACGGGGGCTGCGCTCTTCCGGCTCGGTGATTGCCGTCACCTCGTCCATCAATCAGTGCCCCTTGAAGTGGTCATAACCTGAACCCTCATACGTCCTATAGACGCCTCCAGCGGGACCGAACAATCGCAGACCCGATTCGGGTTCAATCCGGCCGATACGAGTAATAGGACACTCCATGCCCTCAGCCAGGGCCTGAAGGCGCGGCTCGCGATCGGGAGATACGGTAAAGCAGAGTTCATAATCGTCACCGGCACTGAGCGCCAGATCGATGCCGGCCGGCTCCGGTAAACTTCGCAGCAGGACTTCCGAACGCGGAAGGGACCCGATTTCGATACGACCACCGACACCGCTTTGCGACAGGATATGCCCCAGGTCAGCCCGCACTCCGTCGGAAATATCGATGGCCGCACTGGCGACCTCGAGCAGAGCCCGCCCGGCCTTGAGTCGCGGTTCGGGATAATCCAGCCGACCGCGCAGGAAATCCCCATCCGAACCGCCAATTTCAAGGCGTTTCTGCACCAGGCCCAGGCCAGCACCCGCATCCCCGAGGCTGCCGGTGACGTAGATCCCGTCTCCTGGGCGGGCGCCACTGCGGCGCAGCGCCTTCCCCGCAGGGACAAAACCGTGCGCCTGAACCACCGCACACAGCGGTCCCCGAACCGTATCGCCACCTACCAGTGCCACTCCGAAGCGCTCGGCGAGGGTAAAAAATCCATTGGCGAACTCGCAGGCGAAGGCTTCGTCCGGATCCGGAAGGCTGAGGAACAATGTGGCCCAGGCCGGTTCGGCCCCCATGGCGGCCAGATCGCTCAGATTTACCGCCAGCGCCTTGTGACCGATAGCCCGCGGATCGGTGTCTTCCGGGAAATGGATGCCGGCGTGCAGCCCGTCGATAGCAACGGCCAATTCCACGTCGGCCGGAACACGCAACAGCGCCGCATCGTCACCGATCCCCAGCGGCACATCGGCCCGGGCGGACGCCCGGGCGGCGAAAACACGATCGATCAGCTGAAATTCCGAAAGCGCCATATTGATACGGGTACCCCCTGTAGGAGACGTGCTCGCGGCGATTTTCGTCACGGCCATTATCGCGTCAGGGGCGGCTCTCCTACCGACAGAGCGGAAGCAATCACCCGGGAGGAGGCTCGCCTCGCGGCAAAGCCCCTGCCGAAGCATCGCTATGCGCAGGCGAAGCCGACCGAATCAACTTCGGCGCTTGCCGGCCGCTTCCACTTCGGCTTTTCGCAGCGTCCGCGACACCTTGTCGAGTATGCCGTTCACATAGCGGTGCCCCTGTTCACCCCCGAAGATCTTGGCCAACTCCACCGCCTCGTTGATGACAACGCGATACGGAATGTCGATACGAAACTTCAGTTCGTAGACGCCGGTGCTGAGGATAGCGCGCTCCACGGGATCGATCTGACTGATCGGCCGGTCCAGGCACGGGTCAATCGCCTCGTTCAACTCGTCGAACCGAGCCGGAATTTGATGCAGCAACTCCGAGAAATAACCGAGATCGCAGCCCTCCATGTCCTGCTCAGCCAGAAAATGGGACTCAATGTCAGCAAGGTCCTGTCCCCCTACCTGCCACTGATAGAGGGCCTGAATAGCACGCTTTCGGGCGCAGCTGCGGGCGCGACTCATAATGGGTTGCGACCTCCTCAGGCGTCGAGTTTAGGGAGCAGATTGACCATCTCGATGGCGGACATGGCGGCCTCGGCTCCCTTGTTGCCGGCTTTGGTTCCGGCGCGTTCGATAGCTTGTTCAATACTGTCGACGGTCAACACACCGAACGCCATGGGGATTCCGCTATCCAGGGAGACCTGGGCGAGCCCCTTGGTGCATTCCGAAGCCACGTATTCAAAGTGAGGCGTACCACCGCGAATTACCGCCCCCAGAGCGATGATCGCATCATAGCGGCCTGCGGCCACCATGCGTTTGGCAGCCAGCGGCATCTCGAAGGCACCCGGCACCCGCACTACTTCGATGTGCTGTTCCGCACCACCATGGCGTTTGATGGTGTCCACCGCACCGTCGAGCAGGCTTTCCACCACAAAGCTGTTGAACCGGCTGACGACAATACCGAATTTGGCACCACTGACGGTCAGCTCCCCCTCAAAACTCTTAATCTCAGCCATGGCTGTTTTCCTGTAATTGATTATCGGCCTGATTGAAAACTCAATGAACTCGAATCACCTGTAGGAACCAAGCTCTCTGTGCGAACACAGCGTCAGCCGTCGAATTTCCCAATTTCCAACAGCGCTATCGCGCTGTTCGCCCGCGGGGCGGGCTCCTACGTCAGTCGTCGACGTACTCCACCACCTCCAGCCCGAAGCCGGAAAGCGCATGCATCCTTTTCGGTGCCGAGAGCACCCGCATTTCCTTCACCCTGAGGTCCAGCAGGATCTGTGCGCCGATTCCGTAGGTCCGCAAGTCTTCGGTCTTGTCTTGCTTGGGAAGCGTGACACCCTCGTCCTGCACCTGATAGTCGCGGATGTGGCGAATCAAGGTGTCGGCGTCCTCGTGCTGGCGGAGGATAATCACGACCCCGCTGCCCTCGTTGGCGATGCGACACAGGGCGTCACGAAGCGGCCAGCCGCAGTCGCCGCGCTGGTTGCCGAACATGTCGCACAGGGTGTGTTCCAGATGCACCCGTACCAGCGTCGGCTCACCCTCCGTCACTTCGCCTTTCACCAGGGCGAGGTGCAGTTCCCGTTCAATCAAATCCCGATAGGCGACGAGCCGAAATTCACCGCATTCGGTGGGCATAATGCACTCCGCCACGCGCTCGACACTGGGTTCGTTATGCAGCCGATAGTGGATCAGATCCGCGACCGTTCCGATCTTCAGGTCGTGCTCTTCGGCAAACTTTTCCAGATCCGGACGGCGCGCCATGGTGCCATCCTCGTTGAGGATCTCGACGATCACCGACGAGGGTTCGAGTCCCGCCAGCCGGGCCATGTCACAACCCGCTTCGGTATGGCCGGCACGGGTCAGTACGCCACCAGACTGGGCCATCAACGGAAAGATGTGTCCCGGCTGCACGATGTCGTCGGGCCCGGCATCGGGCGCCGCCGCGGTGCGAACCGTGTGCGCACGGTCATAAGCGGAGATGCCGGTGGTGACGCCTTTGGCCGCCTCGATAGAGAGTGTAAAGTTGGTGCCGTGCTTGTCGTTGGTGTTGCTCACCATCAGCGGCAGATGAAGCTGTTCACAGCGCTCTCGCGTCAGGGTCATGCAAATCAGGCCGCGACCATAGCGGGCCATGAAATTGATGTCATCGGGCCGGACCATCGTGGAGGCCATCATCAGGTCCCCCTCGTTCTCCCGATCCTCATCATCCATCAGGATAACCATCTTGCCCAGACGGATGTCCTCGATAATTTCTTCAATGGTATTCAGTGCCATAATTTGGTTTCGCTATCTCTTCAAAAAACCGTGTTCGGCGAGAAAGGCCTCCGAAATTCCCGCGCTATTCGGCTCGGCGGCCTTGTCGCCAAGGACCAGGCGCTCCAGGTAGCGGGCAATGATGTCGACTTCCAGGTTAACGCGACGCCCCGTCCGGAACTCACCCATGGTGGTCTCCTGCAGCGTGTGCGGAACGATGTTGAGCTCAAAAACCGTCCCGTTCACCTCATTGACGGTCAGACTGATGCCGTCGACACTAATGGACCCCTTCTTGGCGACATAGCGCGCCAGCTCGACCGGTGCGTCTATCCTGAACTGCTCCGAGCGCCCCGCCGAGTGACGCTCCAATATCTCACCGACCCCGTCCACATGGCCGGAGACCAGATGACCGCCCAGGCGGGTGGTGGGTGTAAGGGCCTTTTCCAGATTCACCCGACTGCCCGCCTTGAGATCGGCAAAGCCGGTTTTCGACAGCGTCTCTCCTGAAACGTCGGCCCAGAAGCCGTCCCCGGGCAACTCGACCGCCGTCAGGCAGACGCCGTTCACGGCGATACTGTCGCCCAGCTGCACATCTTTGAGGTCAAGCTTACCGGTACGGACATACGCCCGTACATCATCCTGTTTCGGTTCAAGCACAGCGATCTCGCCGATTGCCTCGATAATTCCGGTAAACATCGTTCTCTATCTCCCGCCGGGCCCTGCCGTCGAATCTCAGCTCGCCCGGATATCCACCGCAAAGGACGCAAAGGTTTAGATATATAAAGGTAACTGCTCACTCCCCCGTCATTCCCGCGGAGGCGGGAATCCAGAGAGCAGCGGCATGGCTCAAAATGGATCCCCGCCTGCGCGGGGATGACGGTTCGCCTGCGCGGGGATGACGAATCTCCTATGCCGCGCATGATCAACCGGGCGAACAGTTACCTATACAGTTAAGTTTTGGCGATAGGCCGGGCGGTGATCCGCCAGTCCCGACCCACCGCCCGAATATCGTCGATTTCGAGGTCGAGGGTGTCTGCCATCGCTTCCAGCCCCGGCAACCTAAACAGGCCACGGGCGCTGTCCCCCATCAGGCGGGGCGCCATATAAACGACCAACTCATCGATAAGTCCCGCCCTGAGCATCGCACCGCTCAGAATGGCTCCGGTCTCCAGCAGAATCTCATTGACCTCCCGTTCGGCAAGCAGGTGAAGCATGGCGTGGAGATCGATCCGATCGGGTCCGTCAGGGAGTGAGACCACTTCGGCCCCTTTGGACTCCAGGCGCTCCCACGCATCGTCGGGGCTGGCTGCGGTTGCTACCAGCGTTTTCCCGGGCAGAGTCAGCATCTTTGCCGTCTCCGGCATCGAGAGACGGGGGTCAAGTACGACCCGCAGCGGCTGCCGCTCCTGCCCTTCCAGGCGGACGTTCAGGGAAGGATCGTCGGAGAGCACCGTTCCGATGCCGGAAACAATGGCGGAACTGCGGGCGCGGAGCCGGTGAACATCCCTGCGGGCGGCCTCACCGGTGATCCAGAGGCTTTCGCCCGAGGCCATGGCGGTACGCCCGTCCAGGCTCATCGCCAGTTTACTACGCACGAAGGGGCGACCGCTGCGCATACGCATAACGAAACCGGGATTCAGCGCCTCGGCCTGTGACTTCATCAGACCGACAGCCACCTCGACATCTTGCTCGCGCAGTCTTGCAAGCCCTTCGCCGGCCACTTTCGGGTTCGGGTCCTGCATTGCAGCCACCAGGCGGGATACGCCCGCTTCGATGACCGCATCGCTGCAGGGAGCTGTCTTTCCATGGTGACTGCAGGGTTCCAGCGTCACATAGGCGGTGGCGCCCCGCGCGGCTTCGCCTGCGTTCCGGAGTGCCACGACTTCGGCATGGGGCCCTCCGGCAATCGCATGCCACCCTTCACCAACTACTTTGCCATCCCGCACCAGCACACAGCCGACCCGGGGGTTGGGGTCGGTGGTACAAAGCCCGCGTTCGGCAAGCTTTAGCGCCCGGGCCATGTAGCGGTAGTCGTCGATCGTAAATTCGGACATTACTTTTTCTTTTTGGGCGACTCGCCATCGAGCAGAGTGAGCTGACTACGGCGCGCTTCCGACGAAGGTTCGCTCTGCAAACGCTCAATCTCTTCCCTGAAGGCATTGACGTCCTGAAAACTGCGGTATACGGAAGCGAAACGGACATAAGCCACCTCATCCATTTCCCGCAGCTCGTTCATCACCCATTCTCCCACTTTGGGTGAGGCAACTTCGCGCTCGCCCGTGGCCCGGATGCGATGTTTGATCCGGTTCAGCGCCCCCTCGATGGCCTCGGTATCCACCGGCCGCTTCTCCAGGGAGCGCTGTAGGCCCAGCCGCAGTTTCCCTTCACTGAAAGGCTCGCGGGTACCATCCTGCTTGACAATGCGAGGCATTACCAACTCGGCGGTTTCAAAGGTGGTGAAGCGCTCTCCGCAGGTCATGCACTCGCGCCGTCGACGAACGGAATCCCCTTCATTCGCCAGTCGCGAATCGATCACCCTGGTGTCGGGTTCAGTACAGAACGGACAGCGCATGACGACAGTTTCCAGTGGCTAGTGGCTAGGATAGAGGCCCGGCTCTCTATCGCTCGTAGACAGGGAAGCGTTTGCAGAGGTCCAGGACCTTTTGCCTGGTCTCGGCAATGACGGCCTCACGGCCCCGACCTTCGATGACATCGCACATCCATCCGGCCAGCTCGCTGCATTCGGCTTCTTTAAAGCCGCGGGTGGTAGAGGCCGGTGTACCGAGCCGGATGCCGGAGGTGACAAAGGGCGACTGAGGGTCATTGGGGACGGCATTTTTGTTCACCGTGATATTGGCTGCCCCCAGCCAGGCATCCGCGTCCTTACCGGTCAACTCCTGCTTGACGAGGCTGACCAGAAACAGGTGATTGTCGGTGCCGCCCGAGACCACATCGAACCCGCGTTCCATGAAGACCTTGGCCATGGCGCGGGCGTTCTTGACCACCTGCTGCTGATAGGTCTTGAAGTCATCCTGGAGGGCTTCCTTGAACGCCACGGCCTTACCGGCAATGACGTGCATCAGCGGGCCACCCTGGGTGCCGGGGAAGACCAGCGAGTTCAGTTTTTTTTCGACTTCCGGATTGGACCTGGCGAGAATAATGCCGCCGCGTGGTCCGCGCAGGGTTTTGTGCGTCGTGGAGGTGGTTACATCGGCGAGCGATACCGGGCTCGGATAGACGCCGGCGGCGACCAGGCCCGCCACATGGGCCATGTCGACCATCAGCCAGGCACCGACTTCATCGGCGATGTCACGAAACCGCTGCCAATCGACCACGCGGGAGTAAGCCGAGAAGCCGGCGATAATCATCTTTGGCTTGTGCTCGAGGGCCAGGCGCTCCACCTGCTGGTAGTCGATCTCGCCGCTCTCTTCATTGAGACCATACTGAATGGCGTTGTAGATTTTCCCCGAGAAATTCGGCTTGGCGCCGTGGGTCAGGTGGCCCCCGGCATCCAGGCTCATGCCGAGTATGGTGTCGCCGGGCTGCAACAGGGCCATGTAAACAGCGGCATTGGCCTGCGAACCGGAGTGAGGCTGGACGTTGGCGTAGTCGGCTCCGAACAGCTGCTTGACCCGATCGATGGCCAATTGCTCCGCCACATCCACATACTCGCAACCGCCGTAGTAGCGCTTGCCGGGGTAGCCTTCCGCATACTTGTTGGTCAGGACCGACCCCTGGGCCTCCATTACACGCGGGCTGGTGTAGTTTTCGGAAGCAATCAGCTCGATATGCTCCTCCTGGCGCACCACTTCCTTCTCCATGGCGCTCCAAAGCTCATCGTCAAATCCCGCAATGCGCATGTCTCTGCTGAACATCGGCTACCCCTGAATCGGCAATATTGAGAACCGTTGACCGCCCCGAGCCGGGCCGGAAAAGCCGTACAGAATACCCGATCGGGGGATTTTTTTCACGAACGTAAAAAAGGGCTCGTCAGGGGAATTTGTGGGTGCAGAGCAAATTATAGGCTCTCGCCAAAACGCCAGGGACTCAATCAGCCTCGTCGCGGCGTGGGCAACCGCATATTTTGAAGCGAGTGGTCTAAGTCCTTGATAGCCGGTACGCTGCCATGGAAGGCGGTGGTAGACAATACATGGAGCTTATTGTCGAGGAGCCGTTGTCGAGGGATGCTGCCGTCGAGCGTGCACGGATGAAAGATGATAGCTCCTGCTTACTCTTCACTTCCTACATCCCTGTAGGTCGTATTCACTGCGTACCTGCCATCAAGGAGACCTATATCGCTCGCCGGCACCAAAAATGTGAGTATGCGTCTACCCTGCTCTTCGCCGATTGACGGTTCGGGTAATCCCATGCTTCATGAGCACCTCGCTGAAACTGAGCAGGTAGCCAAGCTTCTTCTCGAAGGCGCAAATAGGTGAGGATTCTGCGGAAGAGCCGAAAAGAAAAGCCCCGCAAGCGGGGCCTTAGTGTCGGACTTCCAGTCCGCGAGCCATTCTAATGACGTCCACGGCCCTTGGCGGGCTTCTGTTTGTTCTCCCCCCGGTAGTTATTCGTCGCACAGGTATGTATAGAAGACACCATCCTTGGGGCAACGGCGGATTACGCTGTCGTCAATCCACCCTGCGTACGCATCTTTGCCTGTGCGGTTTACCAGAAGCTTGCCGTTTCGACCTTGCCGCCCGCACCCAGGGTCAGGAGCTCCTGAACCGCGTCGGGGGTCTCCATGATGTTCATGAAGCTGTTGGAGCCCATCATTTTCAGGTCCGGAAAGTTGATGGCAATGCGGAACTCCGCCGGCAGGGTATACACCCGGTTGCCGGATACCAGGACTTCGTAGGGAAGGTGAGCCGTGGAACGCAGATCCTTGAAATCGATCTCGCTCATGATGTACGGGTCGTCCGCGTATTTGTTACCGTCTTTGCCTTTGACCATGCCCACGCCAAAGACCGTTTCCTCCTTACCGGGAACGTCCACCCGCCACGCCCGGGATGTACCTTTCGTTTCCTTCAGGCTCTTCTCCACCGCTGCCACGGCCGCTTCGTAACTGTCGTGTTTGGCCAGCTCAATCGCATCGTCAAAATAGGGCATGCCGAACATGTAGTGGTACTTACGCACTTTCTCCGGCGTCAGGCCTTCGTCCGGACCGAAAGCCCCGGCATTGCCCAAAGCCTGCTCCAGCGCTGCGGTGACTTCCGCCAAATCGCTGTTCATGCGGTACGCATGGGACATGTAGGTCGGATTGGTATAGGAGACCTGCACCTCGCCATTCAGCCTGGTCAGCGCTACCCGCTGAACCACAGCGTAACCGCCAAACTCCGACTGCGCAGCGGCACTGCGCAGTGCATCGGAGGTGACACCCAGAATCGTCGCACCCTCGTAGGGCGAATAACTGCCAACAATGTCAAAACCGGCCTCACTGAGCTTCTGCTCCACCGATGACAGCACCTGCGCCACATCACCGCTGGTTACCTCGGACAGCAGGAAGGGTTTGAGGCGGTCGCTGGCGGCCTGCGCAGTGGCGGCAAACGCCACCATAACAAAGGCGAGTAAAAGTCTTTTCATCATGTTCATCACAAGCCTGAGATTGTTTTCGTCCAAAACAGGGTAACAGGCCGGACGACCTGTTACCCGTTACGCCGTCTCTCTGTTGATTACTCGTTCCCGATCAGAAGTTCATCCGCAGCGAGACAGTAATACCCGTTTGAGAATGCTTTACTTCATGCTGTGTCGCTTCCGGATCAGCTTGTCCGCTAACGAAACCCGTATCGATTGTCTTGTCGACCTCCGGCGCATAGACGAACGCGCCCTCCAGCGTCGTGGTCTTGCTCAGGCTGTAACCGCCGCCGAAGGTGTAGTGGCTTTCGGTAATGGCCGGGAAGAAATGATTGTTGAACAGATTGATGGCCTGATTGGAGTAGCTCGAGTTATCGAGCACTTCAATCGGGTCTTCGCCGTGGTTGTAGCCGAAGCCGGCCCAGAAGCCGTTGCCGGAGTACTTGGCGCCCAGCCCGTAGACCATCTGGTCATCCCAGTTGAAGTCCTCGTAGCCCTTGGCGGAGCCCCACTGGATCTGCTTGGCATCGGCGGTCAGCATCCAGTTGGGGTTCACGTCATAGGCCACACCGAGCTTGATCTCCGCCGGCTGCTCCAGATTGTCAGAGGTAATAGTTTCAAAAGGGTCACCAGGGCCTACCTGGAAACCGTTTGCCGCATTTGTGAGCTGGTCTTCATACTCCATGTCGATGGCCGACTGATAGGCCAGCGCCAGGGTCAGGCCCGGATTAACGTCGAAGTGCGCACCCAGGTTGGCGCCGAAGCCGATGTCATCGGAGACACCGGTGCCAGCGAAAGGTGAGCCCACAGCTGAATAGTTGATATCCAGAGCGCCGTACTGGATGACCGGGGCGAAGCCGAAGCCGTAGCGGTCGTCGTTATAGGCCAGGGCCGGGACAAACTTCATCAGCGAAAGATTGGTCGTGGCGTTGAACAGGCCAGTACCATCCGGCGCACCACCGTTATCGCGGTAGTCGACACCCATACCGGCGGTGCCGTACATCCCCATACCGAAGGTCCAGTTGTTGTTGATGCGGTGGGACATGGAGACTTCGGGGATGATGTTGGTGTCGGCGTCGCTGGTCTGACTTGCACTTGTTCCAGGCGCGCTAGCAACATTCGTCTCGGCTTTAACATCCGGCATGAACAGGGTGCCGCCGATGGCGAACTCGCTGCCCTGGGCCTTGGCCAACAACGAGGGGTTGGACAATGCATTTTCCGAGCCGTAGTAAGCGGCGGTGCCGGTACCCCCCAGCGCACGAGACTGGGCACCCAGGCCGATCAGGTTATCGCCGTTGGTGGCAAAAGCAGGGGTTGAAATCATGCCGGCGGCAGCGACGGCCAAGGCAATCCTGGTTGGTTTCATGTAGCCACTCCCCACGGTGGGCTTGCAGTTAGACTTATTGACGGTCTTGGTGATGATGATCGATTTGCGGGACGCTGCGCAATGGAAGCTCATGTGCTCTCTCCTTGAAAAATTCTTTTTCACGGACGACTGGTACGTTTTTTTTATGGCAACTACTTATTGTTATAGACGAATCACCTTTAAAAGCAATCCGTCACTGGCCAGTAACATTATTTAGGCGACATAAAACTGTCAACCGTATTTGCATAATCCGAATCTACTAATATTTATATTAAAATATAAGCGATTGCGAGATTACTAATGTGGCACCCCTGCATTGACTCAGGGATGAAAGCCGGGAAAAGAGAAAACAAAAAGTAACTGTTCGCCCGGGTGATCGCGCACGCAGGAAATCCGTCATCCCCGCGTAGGCGGGGATCCATTTTGAGCCATGCTTCTGTTCTCTGGATTCCCGCCTACGCGGGAATGACGGAGGGGGTGAGTAGTTACGACGAAAACACAAAAAAACCCCGCCGGAGCGGGGTTTTTAGCAGCCGGTCGGACTTGGCCCGACAGGCTGCCTGCGAATGACATAACGATGTCAAACGTAGAGGCAGATATCCGATTCGCCGGCGAATTCGAAGAACGTCGCCGCGCCACCAAACTCAATGCCATCAATAAAGTTTTTCGGATCCATCTCGAACAGGTCCACGGTCATTTGGCAGGCGACCATTTTAACCTCGGCCTCCAGACATAAATCCCGCAGGTCCTCAACGCTGGCAACGCCCTTGGACTTCATTTTTTGCTTCATCATCGAAGTCATCATGCTCTGCATGCCTGGCAGTGCCTGTACCAACACCGGCATAGGCATGGGCATCGGCATGCCCGGGTTGCCTAACGAGGTAACCTGAAGATCCAGCTTCTTGTCCAGCAGTTTGAGGCCGTAGAACGTAAAGAAGATCTGGGTCTCGTAACCCAGTGCGGCTGCCGTGGAAGCCAGGATGAAGGGCGGATATGCCCAGTCCAGCGTTCCCTTGGTAGCGATGATGGCGAGTTTTTTCTGGTCCGACATAGAGACTGCCCCCCTGGTTGTCATTAACCCGGTGTGAGATTTTCCCGGGCATGGCACCCGGAATGATTCAAAAGATCACCGCGAAGGCGCCGATGAGACTCCCTGAAAGCCGAACCTGGTGCAGCGGCCTCCCATCCCCGTCCATCGGCTTTGCGGTAAGTGGCCGATTCAGGCCTTTTTGATCAGGAAGGTGAACTTGCCGCCCTCTTCACCGGACTCCATCAGCTCGTTACCGGTCTGCTTGGAAAAGGCTTCGAAATCTTTTACGGAACCCGGATCGGTGGCAACGATACGCAGGATCTGGCCGGTTTCCATGGAACCGAGCGTCTTTTTCGCACGCAGGATGGGCAGCGGGCAATTCAGTCCGGAAGCATCGAGTTCTTGGTCGAAGTTCGCCATTTTCTCTCTCCTTATATAGGTGACAACAAAAAAAAGAAAAAAGCCAAGTCTGCTCGGAAACAGAAGACTTGGCCGGGTAGTTAACCGGTTCCCGTCCATAAAGGCCCTGATTCAGCCCCACCTGGGATGCTTTCACTACGCACCCATCTACGGATGGAAACTAAGTTAGAATTCAATATTTCCCTTATATGATAAGCACGCAACGAAAGCAAGTACCCCTTTATGGTACATAACTAATCAATACCGGGGGACAGGGAGTTTTTACGTTTGAATTCGGTCACTTGCGATGCTCTTGAGCAATGGCTGGTGATTATGCCACCGCCAAGCCACCCTGCACCCAGGCCATGACACCGCCGCGTAGATTAAGAGTGTTTCCACGTCCCAACTGGGACAGATAGGCACAGGCTTGCCCTGAGCGGGCACCGGTACGACAATAAAATACCACAGGATGATCCTCAGGAATATGATCGATTTGGGCCGGCAGGAGATGCAAGGGGATGTGCTCCGCACCGGGGATAGCTCCCTGAGCAATCTCCATTGGGCTTCGGACATCAATCAGTTTGACCTGCAGGCCATCGTCATTCAGCATTTGGTCCAATTGGTGGGCGTCGATTTCCTTGAAGTTAAACATGCAGCCTCCGATTACGACTCTATTAGCGAATGCTAATAAATTTATAAACAATTTGCCAGGATTCAAAGTAGCCGACCTGCAAGAGCAGGGAGAACGCATACTCATAGGTTCCGTGTCGGCGAGCTGGTTACCCCTGCAGAATCTGTGCTGGACTAGTAGAAGTGGCCCTGACACCAAGTAGGCTGTAAACATCCCTGTGTGCTCGACGTCCACCGCGCCCTCGACAACTGCTCCTGCTTTGTTCTACCTTCTGCATGCATGCAGTCGTGCGGCCGCCGACCTGATATCAGGACCGACACCGCTCGCTCGAAAGTAGGCGGTTACCTGCCGAAGGGGGGGTGCCGTCAAATACCCAATAACCGAGTATTCAGACAACCGAGCCGATGCACCTACCCGGATTCGCCCGACACAAGAGACTTGCAGCTGTTGTTGCCCTGAGCACGGCACTTTCGCTCTCCCCCACCCTCCCGATGGTGGAGGCCTCCTCACTGCCGGATATGGGCGATGCCTCCGCCTCCGTTCTGACGCCGGAAAGAGAGCAGCGCATCGGAAAGGCGATGTGGCGGCAGCTGTACCAGGCGGGGAAAATTATCGACACTCCGGAGCTCGCCGGCTATGTGCGATCGCTCGGTTACCGACTATTGGCGGCCGGCGAATACGGACCCCGCGAGTTCACCTTTTTCCTGGTGGATGCACCCTCCATCAATGCCTTCGCCATGCCGGGCGGCTATATCGGGATCCATGCGGGTTTGATAACCGCTACTCGAAACGAGGATGAAGTGGCAGCGGTTCTGGCCCATGAAATTGCCCATGTCACACAGAACCATCTAGCGCGCGGCTTCGAAAAGGCCAATCGCATGAATCTGCCGATGACGGCCGCGGTGGTCGCGGCGATTTTGCTCGGCGCCCAGAATCCACAACTGGCGGAGGCGACCATCGCAGCCACCACCGCCGGTGCGGCCCAGATGCAGCTGGATTTTACCCGTGCCCACGAAAAAGAGGCGGATCGTCTCGGCATCGATACCCTTGCAGCCGCCGGTTACGACCCGCAGAGCATGGCCGGATTTTTCCGGAAGCTGGAGGAAAAGAGCCGATACTACGGCAGCGGTGCGCCGGAGTTTCTCCAAACCCACCCGGTCAACCAGGCCCGCATCGCGGATGCCGAAGGGCGTGCCCGTGCCTTTCCCGATACTTCGAGCCGGCCGCAATCCGACTACTGGACCACCAGGGCCAAACTTGAGGTCCGCTTATCGAAAGATCCGGCTGAACTCGCCCGTCGGTTGCGCTCTCGTCTGGATTCCGGGCGATCGACCAACCAAAAGGCCGACCGTTTCGCCCTCGCGCTGGCCCTCAGAGCGAGCGGCGATATCGAGGCTGCCAGAGGGATCCTGATGTCGTTCGTGGGAGAGGCACCCGAACGCATCGCCTATCGAACCGAACTGGCCCGGTTGGAAACAGAGGCGGAGCGCTACGAGGTGGCTTCGCAGCTTCTCGACGCCGGACTCGAACTCTATCCCGACAACCCCGAACTTCTCCTCGCATTGGGTGAGACACATCTTCGTGCCGACGCTCCCGAAAAAGCCCGGCACCGATTCGAGCGGGCGATTCGCATCGGCCTTGGTACGCCTCCCGAAACCTACAAGCATCTCAGCCGTGCCGAAGCGGCGCTTGGCCATGAAGCGGCCTCACGGCTGGCCCTCGGAGAATACTATTTCCGCATTGGCGAGACTCACAGCGCAATCGATCAGCTGACTGCTGCCCAGAACTACACGGAAAATAACTTCTATATCGCATCCCGTATCGGAGCGCGCCTGGAGCAGTTCAAACGGGAGGCTGAACTCGAAGCCCAGGATTGAGCTACTCGCTTATTTCCTTTCTAAGACAAGGTCTTCCGAGCCAATCCATCGATGGCAACGAAGTTCGCATTTCAGTATCGGCTAATATATTTTAGCAACAAAAATAATGAGTTAGACCACAATCAAGGCTTGCCATCTGAGTTGCTTCGTATATCCTAAGGAACATGCTGAGCTACATTTCGCCTATTAGCTCGTGCTATTTTAAGGATGAAAACCTACGTTGCTTGTTGCCAAACCGGCATGTAGTGATTTCAAGGATGTCAGTCGGACTGTCCCCCCACAGGACAGATAAAAAACCATTGGAGGAGGATAAAGATGCGGAAACCATTAAAAATCATCACTTCCGCAAGCGCCGTCGCGGTAATCCTCGGCACTTTTTCTATAGTGCCGCAGGTGACCGTTGCCGCCGAGCCGAGCGTTGCCACACAGGGAAAAGAGCTGTCCTTCAATAAAAAGAAGGGTAATTGTCTTGCTTGTCATCAGATCGACGACGGCGATATGCCCGGCAATATCGGTCCGCCGCTGTTCAATATGAAGGAGCGGTTTCCGGATAAAACCACGCTGCGCGCCCAGATCTGGGATTCCAACAAGAACAATCCGAACAGCATGATGCCACCGTTCGGCCGGCATGAAATTTTGTCTGAGCAGGAGATCGACAAAATAGTTGAATATATCTATATGCTTTAACCCGTAAATCCATTAATCAACGAGGTTGTTGTCAACATGAAACGTCGCATTTTCCTCAAGGGAACCCTTGCCAGCGGAGCCGTTGCAACCGCTGTGAGCGCCGGTCTTCTGAGCCCCCGACAGGTACTGGCCGATTGGCCAAAAAACGCGTTTGAAGCCGAAACCGTGCAGGACGCTCTCAAGGGCCTCTACGATTCCGACCTGACCGAGCCGAGCGATGCAGTGAACATTAAGGCACCGGACATCGCCGAAAACGGCGCAGTGGTACCGATCAGCGTATCGGCCGATCTGCCCAATGTCGAATCCGTCACCATCATCGCCGAGAAGAACGGTACGCCGCTGGCTGCCTCCTATCAGCTGGGCGCCTCCGCCAAGCCGTCTATCTCCACTCGCATCAAGATGGGTGAGACCTCCAATGTCATCGCTGTCGTCAAAGCCGATGGAAAGGCTTACAGCGCTCGCAAAGAGGTCAAGGTCACCATCGGCGGCTGCGGCGGCTAAACAGTCCTGCCAAATAAATCTGGAGGAATACAAAAGCAATGTCCAAGACCATCAAAATCCGGGCCCAACAGAAGGGCGATACCTGTCACGTAAAGGCACTCATCAAGCATCCGATGGAGACCGGCCTGCGCAAGGACAAGAAAACGGGCAAAAAGATCCCCGCCCATTTCATTCAGGAAGTGAACTGCGCGCATGAAGGCGAAAACGTCCTCACCGGCCTTTGGGGTGGTGCCGTGTCGACCAACCCCTACCTCGCTTTCGAGTTCGAAGGCGCCAAAAAGGGCGATAAAGTCACGCTGAGTTGGGCGGATAACAAGGGCGAGTCCGACTCTGTCGAGACCACGATCCGCTGATCGGGCCGAATAGCCCGTTCAATAAAACAAAAAATACCCCATGTCGTTTTCGGAGGATGGAGGATCCTGCTATGAAAAAGTTGATAGCCGCGGCCGCGGCGCTGGCCGTCGTTGCCGGTAGCCCGCTGGTCGCTCAGGCATCGCCGGAGGAAGACCTGAAAGACTTCCAGGCGCATTACATGAAACGCTTCCCGGGTGTATCGGTCGACGATTACACCAACGGGGTATATGCCGTCAACGCGGATGCCCGCTCATCCTGGGAGTCCATTGAGGACTTCCCGCCGTATGATGAAGCTCTCATCCAGGGCGAACAGTTCTTTAATGAAAAGTTCGCGAACGGCAAGACCTACGCCGATTGTTTTCCCAACGGCGGTATCGGTATTCGTCAAAACTACCCCTATTTCGACTCCGAATCCGGCGATATAAAAACGCTGGAAGGGGAGATCAATGAATGTCGGGAGGCCAATGGCGAAACACCGCTCAAATGGAAGGTAGGCAAGCTGGCGGCCATCTCTGCATATATGGCTTCGACCTCCGACGGGAAGAAACTCAACGTCGAAGTGCCGGACGATCCGCGGGCGCTGGAGTGGTATAACAAGGGCAAGGAGTTCTACTACTCCAAACGTGGTCAGTTGAACCTGTCCTGCGCCAACTGCCACGTCGACAATCCCGGCATGCGTATCCGTGCGGATACATTGAGCCCCGCGCTCGGTCACCCGAGCCACTTTCCAGTCTGGCGAATGAAATGGGCCGCGAAGGATAACAGCAACGATCTGGGCGGCCTCGGAACCATGCACAGACGTTTCGGCGGCTGCAACAAGCAGGTCCGGGCCAAACCCTTCCCGGCCCAGAGCGATGAGTACAAGGCGCTGGAGTACTTTCTTACTTACATGAGCAATGGGGTTCCCGTAAGCGCATCGAGAACCCGTAAGTAAGCCACTACCTCGGCCCGAACAAAAACCCGGCTACGGCCGGGTTTTTTTATGCTATCCCTGTCTCCTCCAATACTGCCGGACATCATTAATCGTGGAAACTTTCCATGCGCCACCGGGTTATCCAGAAGAACCGGCCTCAACTAACATAAACTATTTATTATCGACCCGGCGATTTGAATTGCTACATGCTTATTCCGTAAGATAGTGGATTATCCACTTCGAGCGTCGCAAGTTCTTATGAAATCAGGCGTAGCCCTCTCCGACAGGCAGTGCAGCCTCTACTGGTACGGGATTTTTCCGTTCCTTCGCTGGCTGCCGATGGTGAATCGACACACGCTCCGGGCTGATGGGATTGCCGGGCTGACCGGGGCGGTTCTCGTCCTCCCCCAAGGCGTTGCCTTCGCTGCAATCGCCGGGATGCCTCCCGAGTATGGTCTCTATGCCGCCATGGTACCGGCCATCATCGCTGCTCTGTTCGGATCCTCCTGGCATCTGGTGTCGGGGCCGACTACAGCCGCTTCGATCGTACTTTTCGCCTCCCTATCCACCTTCGCCGAACCGGCTTCACCGGAGTTTGTGCGCCTGGCGATAACGCTGACACTCATGGTCGGTATCATTCAGTTCGTCATGGGGATGGTGCGCCTGGGAACTTTGGTCAACTTCATCTCGCATTCCGTCGTGGTCGGCTTTACCGCCGGTGCCGCAATCCTGATCGGCACCAGTCAGATCAAGAATTTTTTCGGTCTCGAAATGGAGCGGGGGCTCCATTTCCACGAGATTTTCATCCAGCTTTTCCACCGTTTGGGTGAAGTTAACCCCTACGTCACCGGCATTGCCACCGCGACCTTGGTGACCGGCATCCTGGTGAAGCGTTTCGTTCCCAGGTTCCCCTACATGATCGCGGCGTTGACAGTTGGCAGTGTCGTGGCGGCCGTACTCAACAACCGCTATGGCCAGAACGTAACGGGTATCAGCAGCGTCGGAGCCCTGCCGGCCTCACTCCCGCCCCTCTCCACGCCGGATTTGAGCCTCGAAACCATCCGTCAGCTGGCACCCGTGGCGGTTGCCGCCACACTCCTGGCACTAACCGAAGCGGTCTCCATCGGTCGCTCTCTTGCTGTGCGCTCGGGACAGCGCCTGGACGGCAACCAGGAGTTCCTCGGCCAGGGCCTGTCCAACATCGTGGGCAGCTTCTTCTCCTCTTATGTGGCCACCGGCTCCTTCAACCGTTCCGGGGTCAACTATGATGCCGGCGCCCGTACCCCGCTGGCCGCCGCCTTCGCCGGCGTGATGCTGATGGGGATCGTGATCCTCGTCGCCCCCTACGCCTACCTGCTGCCCAACGCGGCGATGGCCGGCATTCTGTTCATGGTGGCCTGGGGCCTGATCGATTTTCACCATATCCGGCATATCCTGCGAGCAAGCGGCTCGGAAACGGGTGTTCTGGCGACTACCTTCTTCTCGACCCTGTTTCTGGAGTTGGAGCTGGCCATCATGCTTGGCGTGATGCTCTCGCTGATCATCTATCTGTCGCGTACCTCCCGGCCACAGGTGCTGCCGCGCGTGCCGGATCCGGCAAACCCCAAACGCGCCTTCACGACCGATAGCACCCTGGCGACGTGTCCCCAGTTCAAGATCATCCGCATCGATGGTTCCCTGTTCTTCGGGGCCGTCGATTATGTCGAACAGCGCTTTCAGGCCATCGACCCCGAGGAGCATCTGCTCTTGATCGCCAAAGGCATGAACTTCGTGGATATGGCGGGAGCCGAGCTGTTGGCGAAGGAGGCCGAACGGCGCCGGCAGGCGGGGGGCAGGCTCTACCTCTACGAAGTGAAGGACAAGGTCTGCAACATGCTTCGTCGTACCGGACTGATAACTTCCATCGGCGATGAAAACATTTTCAACTCCAAGACCAGAGCACTTGAGTCCATCGTAAACGAGCACCTGAATCACGACATCTGCCGCAATTGCCAGTACCGCATCTTCAGAGAATGTAAAAATCTGGCAGTCAGCGAAGCCGATGCCTGATCGGCGCGGCGTTCAGTACCAGCGCATGTCGTGGTAGTATCGGCCGGTGACAGAACACAACCGAGGAGCCCATGCACTGGCGCGAGTCCCTAAGCACCATTGCCAATAACCTGTCCCGGAACGGTCATGGACTGCTGGGTCGGTGCGCCGTGTTCTATCGCGATCAACGCGACGTCTGTGGAACGGCGGTTTACAACCGTCTCCCCGATCGTGTTCCCATTGCTTACAAGCTGGCCCTGGCGTTCACCCTCCTGGTGGCAAGTGGTATGACCTTGCTCGGGCTTCTGGTAGGGAGCAACCAGACTCGCCTTCTCGAGCAGCAAATCCAGACCTTCGGCAACACTCTTGTCGGCCAGGTGGCCGATTCCATTGAAGAGCCGCTGCTGGCAGGCGACACCCTGACGCTGCAGCTCGCCGCCAACAACCTCATCAAGGACAAAACCGTCCTTGGTGTCGGCATTTATTCTGACGAAGGATTGCGCATCACCTATACCGGAATCGTGCCGCTTTCAAACCGTCTTGAAGCAGCAGGGATCGGACTCACAACCGGAGACGAGCAGCGCATTGACTGGAGCATACCGGGTAAGAAGTCGCCGCAGGCCTTAACGGCGTTCGTGGCGCCGGTCCGCTACCGCGATGTCACAGCGGGCTACGCCCTGCTCGCCTTCGATCGCTCGCTGCTCGAACGGGCCAAGACCGATACCATCACCGCAGTCAGCGCCACCACCTTGCTGATCGTGCTTTTGGGCGTGGGAACTTCGTTCTATCTTGGTGGACGATTGACACGTCCCATCCACCAACTAATCAATGCCAGCCGCGCCATATCCGAAGGGAAGTATGACTTCCGTTTCACCGGTCGCCGCAATGACGAAATTGGTGTGTTGATGGATGCCATGAACAGCATGGGCGAGGGCCTGCTGCGCAAGGAGCAGGTGGAAAAGGTGTTTTCCCGTTATGTCTCCCCCAATGTGGCCAAACAGGTACTGTCAGAACTCGAAAATGTTGAGCAAGTCCAATTGGGGGGCAGGCATGTCGAGGCGAGCGTACTATTCGCCGACATCGTCGGCTTCACCAGCATGTCGGAAAAGATGACCCCTAAAGAAGTCAGCCACTTGCTGAATACCTATTTCACTCAAATCGCCCGCGCCGTGGACTTCTGCGGCGGCCATATTGACAAGTACATGGGCGATTGCGCCATGATAGTCTTTGGCGTCCCGGTCCACCATGAAGATCACGCCTTTCGGGCTACCGCCTGTGCATCCATGATCATCGCCCTGACCGACGATCTCAACCGCCGTCGAGAGCAAAAGGGTTTACCCGCCATACACTTCCGGGTGGGCATCAATAGCGGAAGAATGCTGGCCGGCAACATGGGATCGGCGGATCGAATGGATTACACTGTGGTCGGCGATGCAGTTAACATGGCCTCCCGGCTTTCTCACGCTGGCGAGCCGGGTGAAATCATCATTACCGGAGAGATGGTCGCGATGCAGGGCGTTGCCGGACGTATTCTCGCGGAAAAGAAAAGTACCATCAGCTTGCGCGGCAAGGAGCATCCCGTCGCCATCCTGCGCGTCACCGGCATCAATGATCCATTCCGTGAAGAAATGCTTGCCGAAAACCGTCGCATTCTCGAAGCTTTAGCATCCGAAGCCGCATGAATCGACTATCGCGAATACTGCTGCCCATGGGTATTGCCGCCCTGCTCGGCGGCTGCTCGGCACTAAGTACCCTGCAGGGGCTGACGGGCAACGATCTGAATACACAGTTGGATACTTGGATCGTTGAGCGCCAGTATGGCCGGGCGTTGAATGCCCTCTCCGCAATCGACCCGAAAGACCCGGAATACTCGCGGCTGGCGGACAAACGACGGAAAGTCGAGTCGCTGGCTAAGACGTATGAAAAGGAGATCGTGGCGCAAGCGGCCAAAGATATGGAAAAGGGCAACTGGGCCAGGGCGCTGAACGCCTATGACACGGCCCTGAGAGGAATGCCGGACAGCACCTATCTCAAAGATGGTCTTGCCGAATTACATCGCAAGCAATCCTCCCTGGTCGCCACACAGCGTCTGAACCTGATGGTGGCCCGAGCCCGCTTTCTGGAGCGTGCGCTCCCCATTTACGAACGGATAGCCCGTATTGACCCGCGCGACCACGATGCCAGCAATGCACTGAAGGAACACCGCCAGTCGATCCAAGAGACCGCCGAACATCTGGCCCGAACCGGCAGTGCAGCCCTGGAAGCCGCCGAATACGAGGTTGCCGAACGCACACTGCCACTGGCGGCCACCCTCTCCAACGATGAAATGGTCCAAGCCGCCTACACCCGACTCAAGGAGTGGCACGCTGCTCGTGAGCGCGAACATCAAAATGCCCGCGAGCGTCGACGGAAGCGCGCTGAAGCCCAAGAAGCAAACGCCCACCAGTACTTCGACAGCCTCATGAGCGAGTATCGGCGCACCTATGAAAATGGCCAGTATCAAAAGGCCGGTAAGATTCTCGCGCAACTGGAAGAAACCACCACCAATCAATCCGAGGTCGAGAGCGAGCGCAAGCAGTTAGAGGTCACAATCGATATCGAGGTCGAACGCCTCTTCGAAGAGGGCGTGACCTACTACAGCCGCGGCGAGTTCGAGCGGGCGGTTCAGCTCTGGAAGCGCATCCTCGAACTGCGTCCGGCCCACCGTCCCGCCTTGGACAACCTGGATCGTGCCGAACGCGTACTGGAACGTTTGCAGCAGCTGCGCGAAAAACAGGCACAGCGAAACGCAGGTGAAGACGCCGAAACCTGACGCTTTCGCACAGGTGCATTCTTAAGAACGCACACACTGCCGTAGGTAAACGGCACAATCTTCAGAAAGCGTCCCTGACGCTCACAAAAACATTGAATCAAGCCTCTACCTGCCGCTACTCTTTTCCGCCTATGGCTACGATACCCCACCTCTCCCCCATCGACGCAGCCTATGCAGTCCTCGAAGCATCCGAGATGCGCTATCGTGGCCGCGTTATCGGTACCATGGCAGCCCGGGACCCCAATGCACCGGCAGAGCACTATGCCGATTGCTTCGTACGCGATTTCGTGCCGTCTGCACTCGTCTACCTACTGGATGGCCGCGACACAGTCGTCCATGACTTTTTACAGACGGTGCTCGAGCTTCGCCATCAACAGGAGCGCTGGGCCGGGCATGAACCCGCACCCGGGGTCATGCCCGCCAGTTTCAAGGTCGTCAACGATAACCAGGGCGAACGGTTGATTGCCGACTTCGGGGACCATGCCATCGGCCGGGTGGCGCCAGTGGATTCGATGCTGTGGTGGATGATTCTGCTCAGGACCTATGTGACGGTCAGCGGTGACACCGATTTCGCTCACCAGCCGGATGTGCAGCGGGGAATGCGCCAGATCCTCGATCTTCTGCTCAGGGATCGCCTGGAGGTTGCCCCTACCCTCCTGGTCCCGGACGGCTCCTTCATGATCGACCGCCGCATGGGGGTTTACGGCCATCCGCTGGAGGTTCAGGCCCTCTTTTTCGGTGCACTCTGCGCCGCACGCCAACTCCTGGAAACCGCTGATGGAAACGAGGGGCTGGTGCGGCGTGTGGACCAGCGACTTCGGACACTGCGAACTTACATCCGCATCTACTACTGGCTGGACGTCCCCCGTCTCAACGAAATCCACCGCTACAAGACCGAACAGTTCGGACAGGACAGCGTCAACATCCTGAACATTCACCCGGAGAGCATCCCCGACTGGGTCCCCGACTGGCTTCCGGAAAGTGCGGGTTATCTGGTGGGCAATCTCGGACCCGGACGGATGGATTTCCGATTTTTCGCGCTGGGTAACCTGTTATCCATTCTGTTTGGCCTCTCAACCGACGAGGAAGCGCAACGTATCATGTTCCTCTATGAGGAGCGCTGGGCCGATTTAGTCGGCACCATGCCGGTCAAGATCAGTTATCCGGCCATGGATGGCGAAGAGTGGCGCCTGATGACCGGGAGTGATCCCAAAAACGCACCGTGGTCCTATCATAATGGTGGAAACTGGCCTGCGCTTCTGTGGACGTTTGTCGGGGCGGCGGTGAAAGCGGGGCGTCCCGATCTGGCGGAAAGGGCCTACGCTCAGGCAGCCGAGCGGCTCCCTGTCGACCTCTGGGCGGAGTATTACGACGGACGCCATGGGCGACTGGTCGGACGTCGCTCCAATTACTTTCAGACCTGGTCGGCCACCTCTCTCATCCTGGCGGAGAAATTCCTCAACGGATCGACGCAACTCAAGTCCCTGGGACTCTATAGCGACTGAACAAGCGTTTTTCATGGGGTGCCGGCTCTTACGGGAGACCGGCACCCCTATTTGTCACTCCAAAACCCTTCCCAAAAGCCCTTTGCACTATCGGCCCCCTGTTTGCCTGTCTCCTTGGCCTTGTCGATGCCCGTTTCGGCGAGACAGGCCGCGCGATCCGCAAGACAGCGCGTCTTACAGCCGACTTTCCGCGCTTCGGACCCCACATGGCGCGTGCTGCACCAGGCGCTGCACATCTCAAATTGCATCGAACAACCGGCGAGCGCCGGGGCTGAAACGCCGCCAGCCAGAGCGCCCACCACCAAAACCCATCTCCATCTCATATCCTGCCCGTACTTTTTAATTAGATGGCCAAGATAACATAGCCACCTTTGAGACTTGGCTACTAGCGATACAAAGTGGGATCAAATCGGTTTTTTGTTCACTCCGGGCAAATAGCTGGAGCGATCCATTGCGCCTTGGCGCCTACCCTGTTTGTAGGGGTTTCATGAAAGTGAGGAAAAAACCGTATGAAGTCACTGATAGCCCTGAGCCTCTTCATATCGTTCCTCACCTCCGGCTGTCTAGCCGACACTGCCCGCCCGTCGGAGCCCCCGGAGAAGGCTTCGGCCTCCGTCGTGGCTGGTGAGTTATTGGTCAGATTCACGGATGACATCGGTATCGCCGACGTCACGCGCATTGCCGAAGAGCTGGAGGCAAGCGTTATCGAACAACTGCCTCGCAACGTCTACCTCATACGCCTCCCGGAGGGTACGCCGATGGATGATGCCATGCGCCGGTTGACCGCGCAGCCCGAAGTGGTCTACGTCGAGCCCAACATCCGCCACCGTCCCTACTCGCGCTGACTTTCGGGAACACATAGATGACGACCCTTCTCACCCTTGCCGCCGGTCTGTTGTTTGCCCTCTCCGTCAGCATGGCCTCCGGGGCCCCGTCGAAGGCCGAACAACCGCCCCATTACCGTCCCGGCGAGCTGCTGATCAAGTTCAAGACGGGAACCGATGTGCGCGCCCGAGGCTTGACCATGGCGCAGGTCAGTGGACAGCGGGCCCGCACCTTCCAGCGCTTCGGCATCGAAAAGTGGACGCTCCCCGCCAAGGCTGACGTGAGCGCAGCCGTCCGCCGGCTAAGGGCCTCGAAACCGATCGAATACGCTGAGCCCAATTTCATACACCGGCCGCATGAGGTGTTTCCCAATGACCTGGACGCCAGGCAGTGGGGGCTTCTCAACGCCGGGAATTCATTGTCTTCGGGGAGTACCGACCCTACCGACGGCTTGCCGGGAGCCGATATGGACCTGCCGCGGGCGTGGGATCTGCAAACCCATGCGGACGCCGTCGTCATTGCTGTTATCGACGACGGCATCCTGCTCAACCATGAAGACCTGGAGGAAAACATCATCCCGGGATGGGATTTTGTCGCCGATGATGGAGATCCGACCGCCGGTCCCGATGAAGTGCACGGCACCCTGGTAGCCGGTGCCGCCGGGGCTAGGGGCGGTAACGGCACCGGTATCACCAGCCCGGCACAACGGGTGCAAATTATGCCACTGCGTACCAATTACAGCGTGGCTCAACTAATCGCTGCCTATCAATACGCGGCGGACAACGGCGCTCATATCATCAACGCCAGCTATGGCGGTGCCTATTCCCAGGCAGAGTTCGATGCCATTGAGCAACTGCAAAAAGAGGGGATCCTGTTCCTCGCCGCCGCCGGCAACGGCGGCTACAGCAATGACGACATTCCCAACGCCCCGTCGGGTTATGACCTGCCTAATGTTCTTTCAGTGGCATCCAGTCATCCCCAGGACGGCCTCTCCGTGTTCACCCAAATCGGGCCACGAAGCGTTGACCTCGCCGCGCCGGGCTCCAGCATCTACACCACGAGCTGGGCCAGGGACGAACAGGGCGATCCGGTGGCTACTTACCAGTTTGCGGAAGGAACCTCGTTTTCCGCCCCCTACACCGCCGCCGTGGCGGCTCTGGTCAAGGCCTACCGCGAGTCGGAGGGTGAAATCCCGCTGGACTACCGGGAGATGAAAGGTCGGCTTATGGCGGGGGTGGAGCGCATCACGGACGGGAGGCTGGCCACCGACGGGCGGGTGAACGCCTACGGGGCGATGACGGTTCTCCCCCAACCCGTGCTGGTGATCTCTTCCTGGCGCATCGACGATGCTGCCGGCAACGGCAATAGCCAACTGGACCCGGGGGAGAACGCTACGCTGCGGGTTGTAATTGCCAATCAGTGGCGCGATGCCGCCGGGGTTACCGGTGTTCTCCACAGCCTCGCTCCGGACCTGACGGTCGTCGAGGACAGCAACACTCTGGCTTCCACACTCGCGCAAGGGACAGGGGCCGAGCTGGCCTTCACCGTTCGTATGGCCAATGATGCAACTGCCCATCAGCACCTGCCGCTGGAGCTTTTGATTTCTGCCGGCGATTACGGAGTGACCCGCCGTTTCGCACTCGAGTTCGGTGCCCTCAAACCCGCGGCGGGTGAGCTGACCCTCGATGAACGGATCCGGGAGTCAAACCCTTGGGACCGGGTGCACACCTTTCACTTCGAAGTGCCGGATGGAGCAAAAAACCTGAAGGTCACCACCGCCAGCACGGCCTCCGGTGCGGAAATCGACCTCCTGGTGCGCTATGGCGCCCGTCCTGCGCCGCAGTTCTGCTACTGGTACACGCCCCTGCCGCCCAATTGCATGGACGAGGAGACTCTGAGAAGCGTGGGAAACACGAGTGACGAGAAAATCACCATCGCCGCACCTGCACCGGGGCTCTACCATGCCAGTGTCATTCTGTTCACTCCCACGAACCGGGTCGGCCAGACTCCCGTCGATATGCCTTATACCCTGAGCATCCGCTTCGATCCGCCTTCCGGGGGCGGCGGAGGTACTATGCTATGGCTCGTTTTCGCGCTGCTGCCCGGTCTGGCGATTCAACGGCGCCGGGCCACTTGAGCAGGAGCCTGAAATCACCCTGCGAGCAGGACCCACAGACTGACTCCCACTGCCACCAGCGCAAGGCCCAGACCGATATTCACCAGCCAGCCCAGTCGGGCGCGTTCGACTTCGGCGGCGCGTTCGGCCTTTTCCACCTGCAGGGCGACAGCCCGAAGCTGTTCTCCAAGCTGAGCGATAAGATTGGCATTTTCCGCGTTCAAGGCCTCCAGGCGAAGCAGACGCTCGGAGGCGGTACCCGGGGACGGTTCCGTGGCGCCCGGCGCTCCGGGCTCCCGCCCCTTTTGCCACTCCGCATAGAGACTACCGGCGGTGGTAATGACGGGCCCCAGCGCTTTCAGGATGGGGATCACCTGGATAGCCATGAATCGCTCCTCTGTTTTGCCGGGAAGGCTGAAAGTCGACCTGCACTCTTGTGCACCTTCGATTTTAGCGACGGACTCGACAGGCATACAGCCTAACCGGACAGTGCAACCCCATACTTTCAAGCGAGTGAAGCAAGCGCTTGATATCAGGTCGTCGGCAGCAGGGATGCTGCCGTCGAGCCTACAGGGATGTATTCACGGCGTACCTGATATGTCAAGCACTTGCATCGCTCGCCATGCACCAAGCTTGTGACGATGCATTTACCCTGCCTACCCCCAGGGTGTCCTGTGTGCCGGTCGACCCAAAGCCGATCAAGGCCACCCTTTTACTTCACCTCCACCTCCGCAGCATCGACTCGCTGCAGACCACGGGGCAGCTTGTTGCCGCGCCGGCCCCGTTCGCCGCGGTAGTGGTCCAGATCCGAAGATTTAAGGGTCATATGCCGTTTGCCGGCATGCAGCACCAGGTTAGCCCCTGTCGGCAGAACCACCAGGGCAACCACGTACTCTTCGCGGGTCGCCACCTTCGCCGCCGGAATACTGATGAACTTGTTGCCCTTGCCCTTGGCAAGCTGTGGCAATTCGGAGAGCGGAAACACCAGCAGTCTCCCCTCGATGGTAATCGCCGCAATCGAGTCGCTGTCGGGGTCAGAGACCGGCTGGGGCGGCAAGACCTTCGCCCCCATCGGCAGCTTGAGCAGCGCCTTGCCATTCTTGGTGCCCGCCATCATGTCGGCGTATCTGACCTGGAAACCGTAACCGGCGTCCGAGCCGACCAGGAACAGGTCATCCGGATTTCCCATGATGGCAGCACAGAATTCGGCACCGGCCAACGGATTCACCCGCCCGGTCAACGGTTCCCCCTGTCCACGCGCAGAAGGCAGACTGTGGGCCGGGATTGAAAAACTGCGTCCGGTGGAGTCAAGGAAGGTCACCTGCTGATTGCTCTTGCCCCGTGCGGCATCGCGGTAGCTGTCGCCGGCCTTGTAGCTGAGGCCGGCAGGATCGATTTCGTGTCCTTTGGCGGCACGCACCCAGCCCTTGGCCGAGAGCACCACCGTCACCGGCTCGGCCGGGATCAGCGCCGTCTCATCCATGGCCTGAGCCGCCTCGCGCTCGACAATGGGCGAGCGGCGGTCATCGCCGTACTCTTCGGCATCGGCCGTAAGCTCCTTGCGCACCAGCGTCCTCATCCGCTGACTGGAGCCCAGCGTCTTTTCGAGTTTCGCCTTCTCCGTGGCCAACTCCTCCTGCTCACCCCGGATCTTCACCTCCTCCAGGCGGGCAAGCTGACGCAGCTTGGTATCGAGAATGAAATCGGCTTGGACCTCGCTGAGGTCGAAACGCTTCATCAGCACCGGTTTGGGCTCTTCTTCGGTACGGATGATGTGAATCACTTCATCGATATTCAGAAACCCGATTAACAGCCCTTCCAGCAGGTGCAGCCGCTTTTCGACCTTTTCAAGCCGGTACTCCAGACGCCGCCGCACCGTACGCAGCCGGAACTCCAGCCACTCGGACAGCATGCTGTGCAGATCCTTGACCCGCGGGCGCCCATCCAGACCGATCACGTTCATATTGACCCGATAGGTGCGCTCCAGATCGGTAGTGGCGAACAAATGCCGCATCAAATCCTCCAGGTCCACCCGGTTGGATCGCGGCATGATGACCAGCCGAGTCGGGTTTTCGTGGTCCGACTCGTCACGCAGGTCTTCCACCATCGGCAGTTTTTTGTTCTGCATCTGCTGTGCGATCTGCTCCAGCACCTTGGCCCCGGAGACTTGGAAGGGCAACGCGGTAATCACCACCTCACTCTCCTCCCGCTCCCATTTGGCGCGCATGCGCAGTGAACCGCCGCCGGTCTGATAGAGCTTCAACAAGTCCTTGCGGGGGGTGATGATCTCCGCCTCGGTGGGATAATCGGGGCCCTGAATGTGCTCGCAAAGCTCCTCCACGGTCGTTTTCGGCGATTCGAGCAAGCGGATGCAGGCTGTGGTCACCTCCCGCAGGTTGTGAGGCGGAATATCCGTGGCCATGCCGACGGCAATACCCGTAGTCCCGTTCAGCAGCACGTGCGGCACCCGTGCCGGGAGCACCGACGGCTCCTCCATGGTGCCATCGAAATTGGGTGTCCAGTCCACCGTGCCCTGCCCCACCTCGGCCAGCAGCAACTGGGAGAACTTCGCCAGGCGCGCCTCGGTATAGCGCATGGCGGCAAACGACTTGGGATCGTCGGGCGCACCCCAGTTGCCCTGCCCATCTACCAGGGGGTATCGGTAGGAGAAAGGCTGCGCCATCAATACCATGGCTTCGTAGCAGGCCGAATCGCCGTGAGGGTGATATTTGCCCAGCACGTCACCGACCGTGCGCGCCGACTTCTTGTGCTTGGAGAGGGCGCTGAGCCCGAGTTCACTCATGGCATAGATAATGCGCCGCTGAACCGGTTTGAGGCCGTCGCCGATATTCGGCAGAGCCCGGTCCATGATGACGTACATGGAATAGTCCAGATACGCCTTTTCGGTAAAGGCCTTGAGCGGCAGCCGCTCTACTCCTTCATAATTCATCTCGGTCGATTCAGCCATGCGCAAACCCGCGGTTGGTTGTCAGTGAAAGAGAGCGCCGGAACGCCGGCTGCTAATCCTACCGGTACCGGCCTTGCCACGGCAATCCGAAGAAAGCCTACAGAACTGGGCCACGCTCCTCGCCGGAAAACCTCGGGAAGCGCAGGCGCGGATGGTGGTGCAGAGGAATATGCGGATTTCCAGTTCGGGCCGCTGGGAATACGGCGGCAGTCACTGGCTACTAATAGGGCAGTAGGGCGAAAAAACGGCGGCACACCGGCATTCGGACCGCCGGCTTGCGCATTGTGACACAACGTGAAGCCCATCCGGCGGCCGCTGCATTCAAAAACGGGAAGCTTCCCTGCCTCACCTAAATACTTCAGGATGGAAGCTCTTTCACCGCAATGAAGGAACCGAAATCGGGTAATCATTCGACAAGACGGACAAGAACACTTCGAGGTCCGTATAAGCCGGATCGCCCGGCGGCAGCGGCTTTGCGCGCATCTGTTTGTGGCAACGCACAAAGCGCAGGTGCAACGGCTCCAACTCCCCTACTGGCGTCCGATAGGTCGGATAGTGCGCCACATCACCGAATGGGGTCGTAGGGACTTCGCCGCGCAACTTGTGTCCCATCACACTTCCCGGAGTATGGCAGGATGCACAGGCGAAATTGAGCTGACCAATACGTTTGTAAAAGAGCTTTTCGCCACGCTGGTACGCCTGCTCTACAGGAGCCGACGAAAGGTCAACCTGAATCGGTTTACCTGCGCTTAGCGATTTCACGTAGAGGGCGCTAGTGGTATTGGCTGGCGAGCCCTGTTTGATCTGCTTCGGCAAATGGGTCTGCGAGCAGTGTTCGATGCGGGCCTCGACCGTCATTATCCGATCGAGCTTCTCATCATATTTCGGATAGTTTGCAGCAAGTCCTTGCAGTGATCCTTTACCCTCCGACAAACACTTGAGAAACTCCGGTTTCTTGCTGCTCCACGAGTCCACCATTTCGCGACCCTCTTCCACCCCGATGTGCCCCGGGTGCATATCGACCCGATCACCATCCTTGTGTTTATGGTTCAGTTTCCAGACATTGTCCGGGTCATCTTGCAGAGAAGCATTTTTATTCAAGGCCTCTTTGCTACCCCAATATTGAATCGTATTGGAGAACCCCTGATCTCCCCAAACTCCCTGCTCCGGGACGATTGGAGTACGCGGATACCTATCCTCGGTTTCAACGGCCCAGGCGGAGGCAGCAAAGATACCAGCGAGTGCAACGAACATGGCTTTCGGTTTCATCATGCACCTCTTAACGCGATGCCCGCAGGAAAGCAGCAACATCACGGATTTCGCGATCGGTCAGGACCTCATTCGTTCCAAATGGCGGCATAACGGTGTCCGGAAACTGCCAGCGGTTGTCATATACCATTGCGTATATTTCGGCAGCAGTTCGGCCCGACGAGCCGTAGCGGCTCAAATCGGGACCTCGCGTGCCTGACTGCGACCCGCCATTCATTCGGTGACACGCCAGGCAGTTGCCCTTTTTCCGTTTGAAGGCGATTTGTTTCCCCCTTTCCGGATCACCCAAAGAGAGGTCTTGCGGCATCTTTTTCACGACCGGCCGCACACCGATTTTTCCGCAAGGTGCCGTGTAACTCAAACATGGGAACTCCGAAGGCTTTGCCACCTTCTCCTTCTGTTCCGCCGTCACCTGTGCACTGACCGTCAGCATGACGCACACAGGCAACAAAAAACTCACAACGCGTCTGATTGACATATCCCCCATCCTCCTGGTTTTTTATGGCTATTATCGAAGAGTCAAGAATGACTGCATTCCTCGTGAATAATTTCGCGATTCACCCCTTGAATTTCGAACCACAGGGAACACGGGGCGCACGGGGAGAAAAAACTCGAACAACCTGTTTTACCCCGTGGTCCCCGTGTACCCCGTGGTTACAGCTCTTCACTGATTCGAGCCTGCGCAGCAGGGGGTACGGCTCGCAAGAAAAAAAACTCAGTCCCTGCCGATAGGGCGACGCGTCAACCAAAGACCTGAGACTTCGGCTTGCACTGACAGAAAGGATCAGCACCCGCGCCCTGCCCGGAAACGTGACTTGCAGGCAAGGTGAACTGCGCAGGCCTGCCCCGGCCCGCGCAGTGACTCACGATCAGGCGACCTCGGTTTCCTTGGACTCGCTGCCGCCCTGGTTATCAACCCAGGTCAGCGTTACGCGATCGCCCTTATCTGCGCCGCGGAAACGAAAGGTGAAGTACGGATTCTTCGATACGGAGGCGCCCCATTGTGCACTCATCACCTCTTTACCGGCATGCTTGCAACTGACTTCCTGGATAAAGTGGGCCGGGATTTTCTTCCCGCTCTTCTTGTCCTTGCGCAGGCCTGTCTCCATCGGGTGCTTGATCAAGGCCTTGACCGTAGTCAGCTCGCCTTTCTTATTGGCTCGAATCATGATGCTGCCAGCCATTTCTGTTTACTCCTGTTCTTGCGTTCTGATTGGCTGATCGTTCAGCCGCCACAACCACCGATCGTGACCTTGACCTCCTTGCGGGCAAAGAAGGTTTCATTTCCCACCTTCACCGTTGCCAGCACATCAGAAGTTCCGGCCATTTTCAGGCGCGTGGACACATAACCGTCTGCGTTGTCGGACATATGAAATACCGCCGCGAGCGGGTTCGTGTTGTTGACGACCGCAAGTCCAATGCTCTGTACATTCGCTATACCGGTAGTGACTGTCACCGGCACAACAGCGCCGTTTTCTGCAATCTCCGGCACCTGGATTTGAATGTCTTCACTAGCCTGAAGGCTGGTATTGCCATAGATGTCCTGCAGAAAACCCTCCACATTCTCTGCCTTGAAGACTTTTTCCGGCCAAACCGCCAATACCCGGCTTGGCTTCAACAATCCAGCACCAGCGGCAATCGCCATCGTAGCGCCCGCAAAAGAACCCTTGAGCAAGGTCCTGCGCTTTATGTTCATCGTCATATTTTTGCTCCTGTCATGATGCTAGTAACCAGTTCTGCCGATTCCTGGCCCATCTCCGGTGTTTGTTATTTTTCATCAGGAAACGGGATTTTTTCGATCTGATAGGTGGCGTGGCACGCCACACAATATCCGTATAAGTCCCCAAGCTGTTCCAGCGCCAACTGGGTATCGGCCATGCTTCCCGCATCCAACGCGATCGCATCGTAAGTAGTATGAACCTTGCCAGCGAGCTGCTTGAACGTTTCCGGAAGTTTGTTCACAACGCGAGGAGGTATCTCGTTGGCAGCACCACTTCCCATGGTGCGCGCCGCCGTCGCCACCTGTTCGAAATCATCACGGGCCAATCCATCGGCAATTTCCTGGATCGCCACGACAAAGTTCCGCATCTCCTCCAGCACCATATGACGCTCATCCGGCGGCAATTGCAGAACGATCCTCTGGTCGGGGTCTTTTAGTTGATTCGGTACTGGCTCTCCACCGGCTGCCCAGGCCGTAATGGCGCCAACCCCGACCGCACCCATCAAACAAATCCCGACCAGTTTTCCGTTTATACGCATTTCATACCTCTTCTCTTTTCATCATTTGAAAGCAATTACAATCCCTCCGAAACCGGACGCTCCCTGGCTACTGTTTTGTGAGCGCCCGGTGACCTATCGTGCAGTGCGATCGCTTGATGCACCTCTTCCATTTATTTGTACCGGGGTAACTGCTCACTCCCCCGTCATTCCCGCGGAGGCGGGAATCCAGAGAGCAGCGGCATGGCTCAAAATGGATCCCCGCCTGCGCGGGGATGACGGTTCGCCTGCGCGGGGATGACGAATCTCCTATGCCCCGCATGATCAACCGGGCGAGCAGTTACGTACCGGGAATCTAAAACCACCTGCTGTCGGAGAAGACATCCGAACTGTCCCTCCATGGTTATCTATCAAAAGAAGTGCATTATCCGGAGCCCAAGCACATCACCGACCGTCGATGTGGCGTTCTCGGCGTTCTGAGTCTTCACCGCAGCTATGTTCGGGTCGGGATGTTGCACGGCATTGGGTGCCTCCGAATCCCGAAACACATAGTTCAGGGTCACACGCGTCTTGGGGCTGATGTGATAATTGGTACCGATGGCAAACTCGGTAATGACGCGTTCATCCGAGGGACTCCATTTCGTGTTATCCGCAGTCTCATAAAGCAGATTATTACGTGACCAGCGTGCGTCGAACTGCCACTTCTTATTCAGGTAGAACCCGTAATCGATCGTGGTCCCACGCGCCTTGTTGCCCTCTTCCGCCGCAATCTGTATCTGGCCACCGTACGGACAGTCAGTGCAACTAGTCACGGCGGATTGTAGTACCATGCCGTCCGCATACATCAGATCAACCGCGAATCTCTGCTTGTATCCGCCGAGCTTTCCCAACGCTTTCATACCCACGCCGTACCTGATGCGATCAAAATTTTCGCTGTAAGTTCCGTCGTCCTTGATGAAGTTGCGTATGCCTTTTTGATGATAGCCATAGAACTTGACTCCATGCCTATACGGCCCTTTACCGCCAGGAAGGTCCTTTTCCGATGACCAGTATAGATTCAAATCCTTTTCACTATTGTTATCGTCATGATGAATTCCATTGCCGTTTCCGGCCATTACCGCATACGTGTGCTGCCAGTCGGCAATACGGAATGCATCAAAAAGCTGAACGCCCCAGTCCCGCCCGACGTCGGCATCGTAGGCTTCAGTAACAGGCGTCCCCTGATCCGGAATCGGTCGTGTGCCCTTAGCGTTACCGGTGACGAAGCGCTCGATCTGATCGCGTCTCGTGAAGTCGGTCAAGTAGATGAAATTGTGATTCTTGAGCGACTGCATAAGCTCTTCCGGCCCGGGCTTCTTGAAAAGCCCCGCTTTCAGCCGAGCCCGTGGGATGTGGTTAAACGTAACACTGGCATCGGTAAGAGTCCCGATTCTTTCACGATCGGTATTCATCGGTAAGTAGGTCGCCGCATTGGAACCGAACTGGGTAGTAATAAAGTAATTGGTTTTATCCGTGATCGGTCCCCGAGATCCCAAAACGAGGGCATTCAAATTGACCCCGCTATTCCTGTTTTCGAGCTCCGGACCGACACGACAGTTGTTTACGTAGTAGCCGTTATTCAGCCCGGGACCCGCGTTCAGGTTCCCATCCGCGGTACCGTCCGGCGCGGCCATACCGGACAATCGATCACACCCCAGGTAATTTGAATAGGTCAACGCAGCCGCACCAAAGAAGCGTGGTTCAGAATTTGGTGGCTCAGTTCCCTGTATCATTATCCAGTTCGCCGCATGGGCGTTTACTGAAAACATGGACAGCACTCCACCCGCCAAAGCGAGCACACTTTTATTCCACATCCGTCCTCCCCCCCTTTTGCAATAATCACGTCTTGTGTTAATCACAAAACGCGTGCTCGGTCATTATCAGACGCTAGATAAATGTCGCAATCTTTATGATAAACGAGCATGCAGGGCGAAGGTTCCTTTTATTTCATAAAAATCGTGATTGTCCAGCTAATAGAATACTACCCGGAAGTATCATAAAATAAAAAGATTAATTAGTTATATTTCAATATAATAAAATGATAAAAACATAAAAAAGAGTTTTAACGCGAAGGCAAGAACCGAGTTCCGCCATTTCTTGCCAGCTTTAAAAGATGAGGGAGTTTTTAATTCGAAATTCGCAGACGATAGAGTTTTTCAACGCGAGCCAATAGAAGCCCAGTATCAATATTACTTACCAAACGGTCACGGTCCGGGGCTTCGATTCAACACAGTACAAGGATGCGGCCGGGCCGGCACCCTACCGCACCGGTTCAGTGGTCGGGGTGATGGAGCTCGTCGGCGAGGACTTCTTCGAGGGAACCTATCGGGTTTTGCTGAATCAGAAGATCAGCCAATTTCTGACGCTGCTGCGCATCGAGTATTTCCCTCTCGGCCATCATCTGCGCAATCACGTAGTTTTGCTGCTGCTCCTGGACTTGAGATATGGCCGCGCGCTGGATTTCGATCAACTCCTGATCCGGCGAATCGGAAAATATCTCACGTATCATTTTTTCGCGATGACCATGGATCTGTTGCCAAGCACTGGTCAGGTCGTCCATAAAGCCTTTTTCCTTCTCCTGCCAGATCAGGCGCTGCTCTCCGTCCAACTCAAGATAGTGAACAAGCATGGTGTGCCCCTGGGCCGGCTTGGGACCGAGCCAGCTTTCGGCCAGATAGATACCACCCATGCCCAGAACACCAGCATTCAAGGCCAGCGAAAGGATCAGCAGAGTTGGCAGGCAATATCGTTTCATTTGGCGCGCACCCCGAAGCAAGCGTTGTTGTGAATGCACACTCCGCCAGGCGGAATCAGATCAAAGGCCCACATTCTGCCAACTAGTGGATCGGTCGAAGATGCCGAATGGTAAAAAACACCATGGCCGAGTAGTACCCCAATCGCCAGCATGATCCCGGCTGCCGCAGACAAGGAAATCGGGCTCCATCGACGCCAGCCCATCCCCATCACTTCAACAACATCTCGCTCGCATTTAATCCGTTCCATGATTTCCGGTACCAAATCCACCGGCGGCGCGCCATCCTCGTTAACTGCCGAACCAAGCAGGTGGATCGCGGAAACCGTCTCCCGACAGCGGGCGCAGTTGGCCACGTGTTCATCCAACGCGAACATTGCGGCTGAAGATAGCTCCCCGTCGACGTATGCGGAAAGCATCTCTATTTTTGGGCAAAAATCCATCTTTCAACAATATCCGCAGTTTCGGAATAGTTCACACAGCTTCGCACGTGCGCGGGCAATGCGAGATTTTACAGTACCTTCGGTCAAATCCAACAACTTGCCTATCTCCGAGTAGGTCATCCCCTCAAGCTCTCGCAAAAGCAGGGGCTGGCGGTAAATCTCTGATATTCGGATGAGTGCTTTCTCAAGAAACAGATAGCGTTCTTCAGCGTAGTGGATGTGTTCAACGGTCGGTTGTTGTGACACCGGTTCGTCGAGGCCATTGAGTGACAGCGGCCGATGGTCCTGGCGGCGGCGTAATTCATCGATCGCAGCATTGCTCGCGATTCGAAACAACCAGGATCGGAACAGGGCCTGTTCATTCCATTTCGGCAGCGCTTTGTAGACTCGCAAAAAGGTCTCCTGGGTAAGGTCACGGGCCTCCTCCTCGGAACCAACCATCCGTTTCAGGTAACGAAAGACGCGGTTCTGATAGCGTCGCACGAGTTCGGCGAAAGCGTCGTTATCCCCGGCCCCCGACCTTTCGGCGCACTCTTCGTCCCGAAGTTCGCGAAAATCCCTCCGTTTGGACCTGCCCAGGCCGCTCAGGATCGGGGCGATCGATAAAACAGACACCTTTAGCCGTACTCCGTAATCATTTATTGTCATAACGCACTACAGACATAAAAGTTCCAGGAATTTTTGATCGCTTTTAGCACAGGCAAACCTCTCTAGGAGCCTGTCCGAGAATAGGCTGACCTACTCGGCTCGGGCATCATCGAGAATAGGTTCCAGACACTCTCTACTACCGCCATCCATGGCGGCATGCGTCGCTCTAACGACTGCGTCCATGCAGTCGTATTCGTCTCCAATGACCGAAAAATCCCACTCAATCCGTCTTGCCCTCGTGACGGTCGCTATTCTCGGACAAGCTCCTAGTCGGGTTCTTCTGTTATGTGACTGTTTTCCATACAAATCGCAGCAGGGGACTTCCAGCTAGCACAGGCGGAAGATAGCTTGCCTGACGACGTTCGAGACATGCCGCACGCCTCTCATTATTCAGGGGATAAACGCCCGGGTATGTTATGGTGATCACTTCCCTATCGCTTACACGGCTCTTGCTGATATCCGGCTAAATCAGGTTGGCGAGATCGTACGGTATCCTCTGACCCCGGAAACCAGAGGCGTCACGTGTCCCGTCCTTCCGGTTTCTCTTCAGCTCGCCCCCCTCTTTCCCATGAGCAATCGGTACTCCGATTGTGGCTATTCTGCATGGTGCCCTCCGTCGATTGCGATACAATCGCTGTTCCCACATGGGTATCTCGGGCCGGTATAATGGTCGGATTGGTTTCGAAGCGACATTAGCGAACTATGAGTGAACCCCGCCCCTTTGAGCTCCGCGCCGGCATGCAGCTGATGCAGCGACTGCTGCTGTGCGACACCGATGTCGAAAGCTTCCGCCGGGCTTTGGAAGAGACCGTCACCCAGGCCCCGGGCATGTTTCAGGGAGCGCTGGTGGCGCTGGATCTGGCACCCCTGCAGGAGACAGAGGCGCTGCCCGACTTCGTGGCGCTGGATGCCGCGCTGCGCGAAGCCGGTATCATCCCGGCCGGAATCAGCAATGCCGGGCCGACGCAGGCAGAGGCGGCACAGACTGCCGGCTGGAAACTATTGGGCGGGCAGCGAGAAAGGGCGGTTGAAGAGGCTCCCAAACCGGAATCCGACCGCACTCCGGTGCGCGTCGTCAGCCAGCCGGTCCGCTCGGGACAGCAGATCCATACCCTCGGCGATCTGATTCTGCTGGCTCCGGTCAGTGCCGGCGCGGAGGTGTTGGCGGGCGGTTCTATCTACGTCCACGCGCCGCTCCGGGGCCGTGCGCTGGCGGGAATCCTGGGGGATGATACGGCCACCATCTCCTGCGCCGTACTTCATGCCGAACTGGTCTCCGTGGCAGGACATTACCGAACCTTGGAGGAGCCGGAGGCCGGCCAACGCGGTGGGCCGGCCTACATCCATCTTGATGGCGAGCAGTTGCGCATCGAGACCGTGTAAGATGCCTTGTACGCCCAGCGAAAGGTAGACGCCAGCAAAGGGAGGCCCAGGGGAGCGGGGAAGCATTCGTGTCGGCCGTCTTGTCAGGCGACAGGCCCGACCTAACTGACCACTATTGCGAGCAACACGGGGAGAGCGCATTGAACAGAGTAATCGTTATGACCTCCGGCAAGGGCGGTGTAGGCAAAACCACCACCAGTGCCGCGTTCGCTACCGGTTTGGCCCTGCGGGGTCACAAGACGGTCGTGATCGACTTCGACGTGGGCCTGCGCAACCTGGATCTGATCATGGGTTGCGAACGGCGCGTGGTATACGACTTCATCAACCTGGTCCAGGGCGAGGCCAACCTCAATCAAACACTGATTAAGGATCGGCGTGTTGAGGGGCTCTACATTCTGCCCGCCTCCCAGACACGGGACAAAGACGCCCTCACCCGTGAGGGCGTCGGCCAGGTCATCGACGAACTGAAGGCGGCCGATTTCGAGTACATCGTCTGCGACTCGCCGGCCGGCATCGAAAGTGGTGCCCAAATGGCCATGTACTATGCTGATGAGGCCGTCGTGGTCACCAACCCGGAAGTCTCCTCGGTACGTGACTCCGATCGGATGCTCGGCATCATTGCGAGCAAATCACGCCGGGCGGAGCAAGGGGATGAGCCGGTCAAGGAGCATCTTTTGATCACGCGCTATGCGCCGGCACGGGTTTCCGACGGCGACATGCTGAGCGTGGACGATATCGTCGAGTTGGTCGGGATCGGACTGCTGGGCGTGATTCCCGAATCGGAGAGTGTACTACAGGCCTCCAATGCCGGTCAGCCGGTGATCCTTGATGAAAAGGACCCGGCGGGACAGGCCTATTCCGACGTCGTCGCCCGTTTCCTCGGTGAACAGGTGCCGCTTCGCTTCGTTGAAGCGGTACCCAAGGGCCTGTTGAAACGGCTATTCGGGTGAGGTGAATAATGAGTCTAATCAGCTACTTTCGCGAAACGAAACCCAGCAGTGCCAAGCTGGCCAAAGAGCGGCTGCAGGTCGTGATCGCCCATCAGCGGGGCGAACGCAACAGTCGCTATGAGTTTCTCCCGGCCATGCAGCGGGAGGTATTGGAAGTGATCCGCAAGTACATCCCCGTCGACCAGGAACAAGTCCAGGTCCACCTCGAGCAGGAGGGGGACTATGAGGTGCTGGAGCTGAACGTTACCCTGCCGGACAAGCCTTAAGACTGTCGATTATTGGACAATGGTTAATGGCCTAGGGGCAGTAAAGCCGCTAGCGGGCCGCGGAATGGTCGCTTGGCAGAACCGCTTCTCCGGCGATATCAAAGTAGCGGCGGCACCACAATTCGAGACTGATCAGGGTAAAGATCTTGCGGGCTGCAGGTTGGGCCCGGTCGCCGCCATTCAGACAATCGGCAATCAGGGCGAGAAGCCCTTCCCGACGCCACAGACCGCGGTCGAGTGTCCGTGGCTCCAGCAGCAGTTTTGTCATCCAGTCGTGGAGATCCCGCCTCAACCAGGAGGCATAATCGGGTGCGGCACTGAGAGGCCGGCTGGCAGGCAGCAGGATGCCTCCGGATGCACGACTGAATCTCTTGGCCCATGCAGCAAGGCGATGATGGTATCGCAGCCTGCGCAGGCCGTAGGAGAGCGGCAGACCGCCTGTGGTCGTCACCGGCAGGCTGGCCAGTTCGGGAGCGATCTTTAACAGGGCGCGTCGATAGACGGATTTTTCGCCCCAGCGCAGCGACGGGGGCAGTGCACGGGCAAAGTCAACCACTTCGTTGTCCAGAAACAGGGGTCGTATCCGTGTCCCCTCAGGAAAGAGATGGGCCAACCGGCTATCGAGGCGGCGGGTCCACTGGCGCAGCGCCCAGTAGTCCAGCCGGTGGATCCCGTGGCGCGATGGGCAGCGTGCGAGGTCATCCCGAAACCGACGGAGTGCTGCACCCTCTATCTGTCGGTACCATCCCGGCTGAAGCAGTTGCGACAAATCCTCATCGCTGAAAACCCGCAAAGCCTCAAAATGGCGCTCGGCGGTAAACTCGCCTGCCCACTCTCGCGGGCGGGCGGGTTGCCCGAACACAGCGGCGCCACCACACCCGGTGACGATAACCTTGCAGTCGGCATCGACCGTTCCCCACGCACCGAGCCCGTCGAACTGGATGCAGCTCAGCGGCTCCGGACTGCGTTCGATACCCACGGGAGCGTCAGTTTTTAGCCGCTCCGGCCCCAGGGCATGAAAACGAAAGGGGATCCCGGCGGTTTCCGCAACCTGCCAGGCAAAGGCCGCCTCGGAACTGTTCGGGGCGCCGAAAGCCAATCCCACCAGGCGACCCCGATCAAGTGCCCCGAGGGCCACGCGGGAACTGGTCCCGCCGCTCAACAGGAAACCGCTGGTTTCTTCGTTCGCCTGCCTGCGGCCGGCACTGGCTCGAAGTACGTCAACAGCGCCTTCCACATAACTCCGGGAGGATCGGCCATTCTCCTCTTCGCTAAGAACGAAATCCCAATAGCGGAGCGTTCGCACACCGTGGGGCTCGCAGACATCGAAGGTTCCCGGGGTGATTTCAGACACGCCCTGAACCAGGGTGTCGTCGGCCTGGAACAGATTGAGCCCAAGAAAGTCAGCCAAGCCGACTGGGTTGAGATGGACCGTGAATGCAGGGTTGGCCAACATCGCCTTGGGGGAAGAGGCCCAGAGATGACGGCCATTCACGATGGCCGTGTAGAGGGGATGGAGTCCAAATCGGTCATTGCCCACCATCAGTCGCTTGCATTTTGCGTCCCAGACGACGGAGGCAAAAGTGCCATTCAGGGCCTCTATAAAACCCTCGCCCCGTTCCCGGTAGAGCTCCAGGATCCGGAGTTCAGGTGCATCGTGGCCATCACCAACCAGTTCGCCCTCGAACAGCACACAGCAGCTGTGTGAAGCATCCCAAAGTGGCGATTTTCCGCCACAGGACGCCAACACCACCTCGCCTTCGATAGCAATAGCGGGCTCACAATCAGGGCGACCAATTCCACGCAGCATTGCCGCAACGGTATGGACATTTTCTCCGTTACGGCCGCTGGGGTCGTAACTGATCACGATACCTGCCATAGGCCTCTGCTTTCCGGTCCGGGGTTGCGTGCTACCAGCCCTTCAGACAGAAAAGTATGGCAAGAAGCACCGGAGTTACCAGTGCCAATGAACAGTACCGAATGAAGAAGCCGTCCGAAAACATCGGAGAGAAACAGGCGATGTCAGGAGCCTACCGAGTAAACCCGGGCCGAGAGCCCTCTCGCCAGACGGCTACTGAATGAGACCAAGAATACCGACGATGATGAGGTATACAGCAACGATATAGTTCAACATCCGCGGTATCAGCAATATCAAACTACCGGCGAGCAGTGCCACGATGGGCTGCAACGTTACCATAGTCATGGAAGATTCCTTTCGCCAATCATTTAGTCCGTAGGGAACACATACTCACAAGCTTGGTGCTTGGCGAGCGGATGCAACTGCTGGATATCAGGCTTGCCGTGGATACGACCTACAGGGATGTAGGAAGTGAAGATGATGCAGGAGCCATCACTTCATCCCTGTAGGCTCGACGGCAGCATCTCTCGACAACGGGTCACCCGACCCTATGCTCCATGCATTGTCTACCACCGCCTTCCATGACGGCGTGCGTTGTTCTACCTCCTGCTTCCATGCAGTCGTGTTCCGTCGACCTGATATCAAGCACTTGCATCACTCGCTTCAAAACGCGGTTGCCCTGATTTACTCCGAGTATAGCTGGCGCGCTTCCCTCCAGGCTCGATTGCGAACCATTATGCCAGCACTTCCGCCAAATCCCCTTTCTGCTCCAGCCAAGACTTGCGCTCAGGTGAGCGCTTCTTGGCGAGAAGCATATCCATAAGCTGGTTGGTGTCGTCACCGGGTTCGACCGTCAGCTGCACCAGACGTCGGGTATCGGGGGCCAGGGTGGTCTCACGCAGCTGCATGGGATTCATCTCGCCCAGTCCCTTGAAGCGGGTAACCGCCACCTTGCCCTTTTTCTTTTCGGCGGCAATGCGATCCAGCACGCCCTGACGCTCGGCGTCATCCAGGGCGTAGAAAAGCTCCTTGCCCACATCGATCCGATAGAGCGGCGGCATGGCGATGTAGACGTTGCCGGCGGCCACCAGCGGACGAAAGTGGCGCAAAAAGAGCGCACACAGGAGCGTGGCAATATGGGCACCGTCGGAGTCGGCATCGGCGAGCACACAGATCTTGCCGTAGCGCAGCCCTGACAGGTTTTCAGAGCCGGGATCGACACCAATGGCAACGGCGATATCGTGTACTTCCTGGGACGCCAGCACTTCGGCCGGGTCCACCTCCCAGGTATTCAGGATCTTGCCGCGTAGCGGCATGATGGCCTGAAACTCCTTGTTGCGGGCCTGTTTGGCCGAACCACCGGCCGAATCACCCTCCACCAGAAACAGTTCTGTGCGATCCGGATCGGAGCTCGAACAGTCGGCTAGTTTGCCCGGCAGAGCCGGCCCCTGAGTGACTTTCTTGCGGGCGACCTTGCGCCCGGCCCGCAGCCGTGACTGGGCGCTGTTGATCACCTGGTCGGCGATGCGTTCTCCGAGATCGGTGTGCTGATTGAGCCAGAGGGAGAAGGCATCCTTCACCACACCCGAGACAAACGGGGCGCACTCCCGTGAAGAGAGGCGCTCCTTGGTCTGGCCGGAGAATTGCGGATCCGCCATTTTGACGGACAGGATATAGCTGAGCTTGTCCCAGACGTCCTCCGGGGCAATCTTTACACCACGCGGCAATAGATTCCGGAATTCGCAGAATTCGCGAATGGCTTCGGTGAGTCCGGTGCGGAGTCCGTTGACGTGGGTGCCACCCTGGGCCGTAGGCACCAGATTGACATAGCTTTCCGCAGTTGCTTCACCGCCCTCCGGCAGCCACACCACCGCCCACTCAGCCGCCTCGGTGGTCCCGCTGAAGCTACCAAGAAACGGCTCTTCCGGCAGGGTTTCCCAGCCCTGCAGGGCGTCCATCAGATAGTCCCGCAGCCCGTCTTCATAGAACCACTCGGTGACTTCGCCGCTGGCCTCCTCTTTGAAGCGAATGAGCAATCCCGGACAGAGCACCGCCTTGGCGCGCAACACATGCTTGAGACGAGGAACGGAGAACTTCGGCGAATCGAAAAATGTGGTATCGGGCCAGAAGCGCAGGGTGGTGCCGGTATTGCGCTTGCCCACCTCACCAATCACCTCCAGGTCCGACTTTTTCTTGCCGTCGCCGAAGGTGATTTTGTATTCCTTGCCGCCGCGCCGCACCCGAACATCCAGGTGCCTGGAGAGGGCATTGACTACCGAAATACCGACCCCGTGCAGACCACCGGAAAACTGATAACTCTTATTAGAGAATTTGCCGCCGGCGTGCAGTTTGCTGAGGATCACCTCGACGCCGGGCACCCCCTCTTTGGGATGGATGTCCACCGGCATGCCGCGGCCGTCATCCTTCACTTCCAGGGAACTATCGTTGTAGAGGGTCACCTCGATGCTCTTGGCGTACCCGGCAATCGCTTCATCGACACTGTTGTCGATGACCTCCTGGGCCAGGTGATTCGGCCTTTCGGTCTGGGTGTACATGCCGGGGCGCTTGCGCACCGGTTCCAGGCCCGAAAGGACCTCAATCGATTCAGCGGTGTAGTCAGCAGCCATAGGCCTGCACAATCTCCGTTCGCTTGAGCGGCCTGGATTGTAGCGCAATCCACCAGCGGACGCAGTGGGCGGTTCGGCAATCAAGGTTCAGGGGTTAGCAGCTAATGGTCTAACCACGGGAACACAGAGTAGCTTGGGGAAATCAGCGTAGCGACCGATAAGTGGAAACTCAGTCCAACGAGACCCCGAGGCGGCGTGCCACCTCTTCATAGGCTTCGACCACTCCGCCAATGCCCTGGCGGAAGCGATCCTTGTCCAGCTTGTTGCGGGTCTGCGCATCCCACAAACGGCAGCCGTCCGGTGTGAACTCATCACCCAGGATAATCCGACCTTCGAATCGGCCATACTCCAGCTTGTAGTCGACCAGCAGCAGCCCCGCGTCGCCAAACAGTGCTTTCAAGACGTCGTTCACCCGGAAGGTCAGCGCCTTCATCTGTTCAATCTCGGCCTCTGTAGCCCAGCCGAAGGTCCGGATGTGATATTCGTTGATCATCGGATCGTGCCGGGCATCATCCTTGAGAAAGAATTCGAACGTGGGCGGGTCAAGATCGATGCCCTCTTCCACGCCCAGTCGCCGGACGATGGAACCGGCTGCAATATTGCGCACCACGCACTCGACCGGGAGCATCTCCAGCCTCTTGACCACCGACTCGGTATCGGACAGCAAACGCTCGAAGTGGGTGGGTATGCCTGCTTCTTCGAGCTTCTGCATAATGAAGGCATTGAACTTGTTGGTCACCATGCCCTTGCGTGCCAACTGCTCGATTTTTTCGCCATCGAACGCCGAGGTGTCGTCGCGGAACTGCAAGATCAACTTGTCCGCTTCATCGGTGTTGTACACCGATTTCGCCTTGCCGGCGTAGAGTTCAGACTTCTTTTCCATATCGGCTTCCCGGATTTCGCCCCAACAGGGGCAATCGATAGTAATTCAGCGCGACTTCGATAATCTGTTCAGACAATCTCGCGCCAGCCAAAGCCCTCATCCTGCTCGGCCACCGTCACCCATTCCGGCTCACAACCCAGGGCATTGCTGATGGCGGCCCGCGCCAGATCCGGGTGATTATTCTTCTCGCTGAGGTGGGCGGCAACCACGTGCTGGAGCCCCGAGGTATTCAGCCGTTCCAGGACGCCCGCCGTCTGGGAGTTGCTGAGATGCCCATGTCCGCCGCCTACCCGCGCCTTGAGTGAGGGTGGATATGGCCCGTTGGCCAGCATCTCCGAGTCATGATTACACTCAATCATCAGCGCATCGCAGCCTTCCAACTGCGCTTCGATGTGCTGCGTCGAGCGGCCGGCGTCGGTCAATATCCCCAACCTGAAGGCGCCGTTGCCCATCACGAACTGACTCGGTTCACGGGCGTCGTGAGGGACCGGAAAAGGCCAAACTTCAAGGTCACCGATGGCAAACGGTTCATGACAGCTAAACAGCTCAATCCGGGGAAGCTCGCCAAGGTCCCGACGGCCCCAGGTACCCGGAGTCATCCAGACCTGTGTACCGTAACGCCGGGCCCAAACCCCTACGCCGCCGATGTGGTCGGCGTGCTCATGGGTCACCAGTACCGCATCGATCGAATCGGGTGACCGGCCCAAACGCGCCAGCCGCCGCACGGTTTCCCTGACGGAGAAGCCGCAGTCGATGAGAACGCAGGTACCGCCCTCTTCTACCAGCGCGGCGTTACCGCCGCTACCGCTGCCAAGAGATGCAAACCGCACCAGGCTAGCGCAACTGCTGCGTCAATCGCTCCAACACGATTTCGGCCCGGCGCGGATCAGCGGGATCGCCCTCGGCGCTATGCAGGGCAATACGAGTCTCGCGGTCATCGCCGCGAACCACCACACGTGCCTTTTCGCCGTCCTTCACCAATTCGCCGTCGCTATCGCTGGCGAACAGCTTGCTCAACCATCCCTTCTCGGCTTTCTGGCCGGCATCGGCCAGCTGGTCAACATAGCGAACGTAGTAGACACCTTGGGAGCGATCGCGATCCTCCACCACAAATCCAATGCGATCCAGCGCAATGCCGGTGCGTCGCCAGGCACGGTCAAAGCCATCGCGCACAACGACTTGCAGTTCACCTCCGGCCTTCACCAACTCGGCTTGCGGCCGCTCCGATTCAACATCGGCGAGCATGCGATTCGACTGTTCCGCATCAACCCCCAGATAGACCATCACGCGATTGAGCATCTCCTGAATCAGTTCGGGGTCGCTCGGACGCGGCTGCCAGACCAGCTCCCCGTCGCCCCTCATCTGCTGCTCCATTACCACCTGCTCGACGCCGTAATGAGTCAGATAGAGTTCGGTTTTATCATCATCAGTGCGCTCGAGGCGCACACGGAACTTGTCGCGTGAGGAAGCGGAATAGAGCTGATCGAGCAATTTGCGGAGGAACCCTTCCGGCTTGTCAGTCGGGTCTGCGGTCCAGCGGGTCTCCATGATGCCGATATCCGGTTCATCGATGGCGAGTTCGAAGCCATTCTCCAACCAGTAATCACGAACCTGCTGCCATACGTCTTCGGGCGCAGCATCAATCCGCAGCCATCGCTGATCGCCCCGGCCCTTCACCTCGACATTGCTCTTTTCGGAAAGCACCGACGAAGGTTGACCGCCGGCAGCCACGTGCTGACCGGATGAGATTTCCGGCAAGGAAGTATCGTCCCGGGCCACCGGACTGGTCAGGTCCGGCGGAATCTCCAGTGGTGGCAGCGTCTCAGCCTGCTGATACTCGGCATTGCGGGTGGATTTTGCGCCGCTGCTGCAGCCGGCCACCAGCGACAACAGAGTCAATGTCGCCACAATCAAAGTCAGTCTTTGCACCGAAAATTCCTCAACACTCAAAAATAGAGAACGCGCTCGCCTTCTACAGAACGCCCGCTTGGCGCAGTGCGTCCCGCACGGTTTCGTGGTGTGCATCCGAAAGTATGGTCAGAGGCAGACGGATTCCCGGCGGGATGCGCCCCATTTCATACAGCGCCCATTTCACCGGGATGGGGTTCGCCTCGACGAACAGTTTGATATGCAGCGGCATCAGCTTGCGGTTGATGGCCTCCGCCTTTTCACGATCGCCGGCAATGGCGGCTGCGCACATCTCGTGCATCTGCCTGGGAGCAACATTGGCAGTCACGGAGACATTTCCCTTACCACCCATCAGCATCAGCTCCATCGCGGTGGCGTCATCACCGCTGAAGATATCCATCCGCTCTCCGCAGCACTCGATCAGTTCCCGCGCACGCTCCATGTCGCCGGTCGCCTCCTTGATGCCGACGATATTGGAAATATGGGAGAGCCGCTCAACGGTATCCGGAAGGAGATCACAGGCCGTACGGCCCGGCACGTTATACAAGAGCTGAGGCACCGGAACCGCCTCGGCTATGGCGGCAAAGTGCAGGTACATGCCTTCCTGAGTCGGCTTGTTGTAATAAGGTACTACCAACAGGCAGGCGTCCACACCCGCTTCCATGGCGCAACGGGTCAGCTCGATCGCCTCCCGAGTGGAGTTGGCGCCAGTACCGCCTATCACCGGTATCCGGCCACCGGCCACATCAACCACCCGTTCTATCACCCAGCAGTGCTCGTCATGATCGAGCGTTGGGGACTCTCCGGTGGTGCCAACGGCCACAATGCCGTCCGTGCCGTTTTCAATATGAAACTCGACCAGCTGTTCCAGGCTCTGCTCGTCGATGGAACCATCGGCCCGCATCGGCGTTGCCAGGGCCACCAGACTGCCATGAAACATGCCCGTTCTCCAGCCGAAAAATAGAGAATGCATGGTACTTTGGCGCCTGTTTGAAGACAAGCGAACTGTTCCACAGGCGGGCGCTGCCAGAGGTGAGCGGAGCCTGCGCGCGACAGAACCACGGTGGGGTCCGGTCCCTGCAAATCCGGCCTCCACACCGGAGCCGTACCGGGCGAAAAAGCGGCGCCTCTCGGTTAGCTCTCCTGAAGAACTTGCCCTCCCCTGCTGTGATTCCGAGCAGCCTTGGCGACAAAGTAATCTCCTGCTCCCAAAACCCCAGATTGCCGTGTCGCTTGGGCTCCTCCTGATGAACTTGTCCTCGCTGTCATTACGAGGAGCCTGAGCGACAAAGTAATCTCCTGCTCCCAAAACCGCAGATTGCCGCGTCGCTGGGGCTCCTCCTGATGAACTTGCCCTCCCCTGCTGTCATTACGAGGAGCCCCGGCGACGAAGTAATCTCCTGCTCCCAAGACACAGATTGCCGCGTCGCTGGGGCTCCTCCTGAAGAACTTGCCCCCGCTGTCATTACGAGGAGCCCCGGCGACGA
>NZ_JAENYR010000125.1 GCF_016841685.1 Thiohalomonas denitrificans | reverse complement strand
GCCCCCGCGGCGATTTCCGTCAGAAGGGCATCGCGCCGGGGGCGGCCCTCCTACCAGGACAGCGGAGGCACAGCACCGGTAGGAGGGCCGCCCTCGCGGCGATTTCGTCGGATATCATCGCCTGTGGCGGCTTTCCTGCCGGAAGAGAGGCCGCTGTCTCCGTACACCTCGCGGCCTAGATTTCCCCCCGCTCGGCCTCTGCCAGCAGGCGCTCGGCCAACACCACCGGGTGCAATACCTCGGTCGTCAGGTTTTCCCCGCGGGCGCCCGCGGCGATGTGCAGGGCGCAGCCCACATTGGCGCTTACCAGATAGCGGATCCCCTGTTCCCGCAAGCTCTCCACCTTGGGCCGCCGCAGCGCATCGGCGCTCTCCGGGTGGGTGAGCATGTATTCACCTGCCGCACCGCAGCACTGGTCATTGCCCGGCAGGGGGCTGGCGGGAATGCCGAGGCGCTCCAGGAAGCGCAGCGTGCTACCGCCGCCATGCAGCACATTGCGCTGACTGCACGGTTCATGAACAGCGATCTGCCCCTCCGGAAGAGCCGCCCGCAGCTCCCCGAGGTCCTGCTCGGCCAGAAACGCCGTGATTTCATGGACCCGCCCCGTGAGGAGCTTCGCCTCGGGGCCAAGCCAGCTCTCCATCTCGCTCAGCACGCCGGTGCAGCCGCTGGCGATACCGATGACCGCGTCGGCTTCGTACGCCGCCAGCAATTCCGCGCTCCGTCGCATCGCCCCTTCGGCTCCGGCCACCTCTCCCGCGTGTAGCTCCAGCGCCCCGCAGCACATTGCTGCCTTCGGTAGATACACAGCGTAGCCGACCCGGTTCAAGAGCCGCAGGGCTGCACCCAGGGTGTCGGGTTCCAGCACCCTTCCGGTACACCCGGCGAACAGGACCACCCGGCCACGCTCAGTGCCGAGGGCCGGGCTGAATTCGGGGAGCGGCCCATCCTGCCCGGCATCCGGTACGAGGCGATTGAGGCGACCTAGAGCGCCGTTGCCCAGCAGGCGGTTGGCAATCGGCTTCAGGCCGCTGGCCTGATACGCCCGCATCGCCGCTCGGAGCGTGCGGCCGGTCAGGTTGTCTTTGGCCAGCAGCATGGCACGGGGACGCTCGCCGCCCCGACTCTGTTCCCGCAGCAGCGCCCGCCCCGCAACGATAAGACGCCCGTAGTCTACCTCGGACGGGCACATGGCTTCGCAGGCCCGGCACGCCAGACAGCTGTTCAGGTGGCGGGCGAGCGTCGCATCGGGCTCCAGTTGGCCCCGGGCCAGGGCGAGGATCAGCGAAATCCGCCCGCGCGGCGACTCGGCCTCCCGGTGACTGGCCCCATAGGTGGGGCAGTGCGGCAGACACAGGCCGCAGAGCACGCAGCGGTCGGCGAGTTCTTCGATTGTGGATTTCGGGTCCAAAGTATCCGTGAACGGTTGCGGCCGGGCGGGATGCCGAATGGCGTGTGGTAGAATCGCCGGATTTTAACGGATTCGTCGTGTTACGTGCAGTGGGGTCGGATCGGTCCTGCCCGAAGATTTCATGATTTCGTGCCGATATCGCGCAGCATATTGGTTTCACAAGGAAATTTTCGAAGGAGCGGCGTATCGGTCAGGTCTATGGACGGACCGGTTAGGGCGAAGCAGGATGCCCGAGCCGAGACTATGACCGACTGAGGAAATATTCCCTGGGATCAAAGAGACAAGCGAGATCGGTGTGACTCTATGAAATATTCGGGCTATTACAAACACCACGTTTTCTTCTGTACCAACCGCCGCGAAGAGGGTGGCTGCTGTGCCGAATTCGGGGCACAGAAGCTGCGCGACTATGCAAAACAGCGGGTGAAGGCGCTGGGGCTGTCCGGGAAGGGCGGAATTCGCATCAATACGGCCGGTTGTCTGGACCGCTGCAGCCAGGGGCCGGTGATCGTCGTCTATCCCGAAGAGGTCTGGTACACCTATGTGGACCGGGAGGATATCGATGCGATCATCGACCAACACCTGGTCGGCGGCCAGCCGGTCGAGCGGCTGAGGATCTAGCCGCCTGTCGGAAGACAGGCCTTGGCCTGAAAACCCCATTGATACGCCTCGAATGAACGATAATCAAAAAATCAGGAGCGACGCCGGGTTTTCGGCGCGGGATACTATGGCGGACGACTTTTACTTTTCGGAACTCCAGGAGCGCCATCTCTATGACGGCATGGAAGAGGATGTCTGTTCCGGCGAAGAGCTGCTCATTGACGGCCCGGCCGGACCCCTCGAGGTACTGACCTCCTGCCCCGACTGTTACGAGGATTCCCGACCCATCGCGGTGATCTGCCACCCCCACCCGCTTTATGGCGGAAGTATGAAAAACAAGGTGGTGCACATCCTGTCGGAAACCTTCAACGATATGGGATTGCTCAGCGTCACCTTCAATTTCCGTGGTGTGGGCAAGAGTGCGGGTCGTTTCGACCACGGACGCGGAGAGACCGAGGATATGCTCGCGGTCGTCCGCTATTTCCGGGAGCGCCATCCCCGGGCACCGTTATGGCTGGCGGGATTCTCCTTCGGGGCCTACGTGGCCATCCGCGGCCACCATCAGGCCGGTGCCGAGCGCCTCCTGCTGGTAGCCCCCCCGGTGAACATGTTCGACTTCTCGGAGGTGCCGAAGGTGGACGTGCCCTGGATGGTGGTGCAGGGCGGTCGGGACGACATCACCGAACCCCGGCAGGTCTCAAAGTGGGTGCACGATCAGCCGGCGCGTCCGGAGTACCGTTGGATGGCCGATGCCGATCACTTCTTTCATGGTCGCCTCAATCGTTTGCGGGACACGGTCATGAATCGCTGGTCCGGCGCGGTGGGGCAAAAAGAGGGTTTTGGCGCCGATGCCAGGGCTGCAAAACGGTGATCTCGAGTTGACTCAACATCAGCATATCGCTATATTAGCGCCAACTGATTGGCTCACGGCCAATCGCAAGACTCCTCCATCCTCCTCCTTTGGTGGAATGTTCGGCGCGGCATACTCCCCCTTGAGCCGCGCCTTTTTTATTTTCAGGGCCGCGCTTGAAGCGCGGCCTTCGTTCATGTAGGATTCCGCTTCTTTTTTCGGGACCGTCTCGATTTTTGCTGGAGCATTTGGGATGAAGACGTTTAGTGCAAAGCCGCAGACCGTGGAGCGCGATTGGTATGTGGTCGACGCCGACGGTAAAACGCTGGGTCGGCTTGCGAGCGAAATCGCGAAGCGCCTGCGTGGCAAGCATAAGCCGGTATATACACCACACGTGGATACAGGCGACTACATTGTGGTTGTCAATGCCGAAAAGGTACGCGTGACCGGCAACAAGACCGCAGATAAGATGTATCATCATCACACCGGCTATCCGGGTGGCCTCAAGTCGATCAACTTCGAAAAGCTGGTCGTGAAGGCTCCGGAGCGGATCATTCAGCGTGCGGTCAAGGGCATGTTGCCGAAGAACCCGCTTGGCCGCGCCATGTTCAGCAAGCTGAAGGTTTACGCCGGACCTGAGCACAAGCACACCGCCCAGCAGCCGAAGGCGCTGGAACTCTAAAGAGTACGGAAAGAAGTCAGAGCCATGGCAGAAAAACAGAATCAAATCAGCACCGGGCGTCGCAAGACCTCGAACGCTCGCGCCTTCCTGGTGCCGGGCAGCGGCAATATCACCGTCAATCGCCGGGGGCTCGATGAGTACTTCGGTCGCGAAACCGCTCGCATGATTGTGCGTCAGCCGCTCGAAGAGGTCGACCTGCTCGAGAAATTCGATGTCAACGTCACCGTTCGCGGCGGCGGCGGTAGCGGACAGGCCGGCGCTATTCGCCACGCCATCTCCCGCGCGCTGCTGAACTACGACGAATCCCTGCGCGGTTCGCTCCGCAAACGCGGCTTCCTGACCCGCGACGCCCGCGAAGTCGAACGCAAGAAAGTCGGCCTGCATAAAGCCCGCAAGCGCCCGCAGTACTCCAAGCGCTAGCGCGCTTCTCGTCAGGTACGAGGGATAAGAGGCGAGATACGAGGAAAGGCATGGACGCCTTCGAAGACCTGGAAGTCTGGAAAAGAAGTTGCAGACTTTCGGTTCGTATCTATCAAAACCTCTATGGGAGTCGTGACTGGGGTTTCCGTGACCAGATCACGCGAGCGGCTCTATCAGTACCCTCCAATATCGCGGAAGGGTATGAGCGAGGCTCCCTGAGGGAATACATCCAGTTCCTCAGAATAGCAAAAGGCTCGTGCGGAGAAGTTCGAACGCAGCTTTTTGTAGGGATCGAAGCGGGCCTGGTCGAAAAGCGATTTGCACTCGCCTCGGTAGAGGAAACCAGAGAGCTGAGTCGCATGCTGGGGGGTCTGATAGCGAAACTTCGCTCCAGGCTGAAAGGTTGAAACCATCCTTAGCATCTCGTATCTTCGCGCTCGCATCTTTATTTGGGGGATCGTCTAACGGCAGGACAGCGGACTCTGACTCCGCCAATCAAGGTTCGAATCCTTGTCCCCCAGCCAACACCAAAAAACCCGCCTGCGAGGCGGGTTTTTTATGGCATCGGAAATTACCTTGCAAGGGACCCATAGTACGCTCCCGGCCCTTTGGGCGAATTCCCCGAAACACCGAAACTGCCACTCTTCCCGATCCGGGCTGTGTGATAAGCTTTCCATGTTACTTTGCGCTTGGCATCGGTGTGGGACAAAAGGACGCTGATCCTTTTTTCGCTTTTTCGGAAATCGACTTTATGCCTTCCATCATCGACCCGATCCGGAGCGTACTGAACCGCCATCCCGGAATCCACCAGGCGGTATTGTTCGGTTCCGTTGCCGAGGGGCGCGCCCGCCCGGACAGCGATCTGGATCTGGCCGTATCAGCCGAAGGCCCCCTGGAAGCGGCGGAAAAACAGCAACGAAACCGTTGGGCGCCCCATCGATCTCATCGATTTGGCAACCGCAGGCGAGCCTCTGCTCGGACAGGTACTCGCCTATGGCAAACGGGTGATTGGTGATGATGAGGCATACGCCAATCTGCTGCTGCGTCCTCTCTATGCGGAGGCCGATTTCGTTCCCTATCGCGATCGCATTTTGAGAGAGAGAAGGGGAAAATGGATCGGCATTTGATAGAGACCAAGCTCGAATTTCTGCGGCGTTGCCTGAAGCGTATTAGCCCGAACATTTCATGAATCCACGTGCCCTCGCTTGTCTCTTGACCGCACAAGAGATTTTCTTCCGTCGACCGTATTCCCTGATACGGCACTCCGTCAGAAAAAATCCCTTGTGCGGCCAATATCCTGCGCGATCATCACGCGGATTAATGAAACAATCGGGCTGTAAAAATGCCCCGAAACCGTGGCTGAGCTGGAAAACGATCCTGATATTCAGGACATCGTCACATTGAACCTGTCTCGCGCCGTGCAGGTTTGCGTCGATATAGGCGCCCACTTGATTGCCGGCCTCGATACCTTGCCCCCGCAAACCATGGGACAGACCTTTGATCGACTCGCCAACGAGGGCTTGATCGAACCGGCGTTGGCGGTTCGCATGAAAAAGGCCGTCGGCTTTCGCAATATCGCCGTTCACAACTACGAGGCCATTGATTGGGCCATCGTCCACTCGATTTGCCGACATCACCTCGATGATTTTGCCGCCTTCGCGCGGAGCATCGCCGCCCGGCTCTAGAAATGGCGCATGGACCACTCTAGGAGCCGGTCCGAGAATAGCAAGGGCTCCAATTGTAGGTTGGCGCTGAGGAACGAAGCCCAACAAAATCAGTTGGGGTTCGCATAACTCACCCCAACCTACAAAAAACGATGTTCTCGGACAGGCTCCTATTAGCCTGTCCGAGAATAGGCTGACCTACTCGGCTCGGGCATCCTGCTTCGCTCTAGTGCTTCCCTGCACTCGTCGGCTCGAGCATCCTGCTTCGCTCTACCAAGTACTTCCCTGCACTCGTCGGCTCGGGCATCCTGCTTCGCTCTACCAAGTGCTTCCCTGCACTCGTCGGCTCGGGCATCCTGCTTCGCTCTAACTCCTCCATCCATGGAGTCGTGCGGCCAAGCCTGATTGGCCAGATTTCCCGCTCATTTTCGTTAAATAGAACCACTCGGCTTTGGCTCCTCGATAATAGGTTCCAGACATTCTCTACCGCCGCCATCCATGGCGGCATGCATCGCTCTAACGACTGCGTCCATGCAGTCGTATTTGCCTTACATGACCGAAAAATCTGACTCAATCCGTCTTGCCCTCGTGACGGTCGCTATTCGCGGACAGGCTCCTAGGCTGTTGTTAATGGAAATTTAAAACGACTCACTACTGGCCCATTAACAGTGGCGGCGGGTGGGGCTCCTGATGAACTTGCCCCCGCTGTCATTACGAGGACGCCTACATGGATGTAGGTGGTAGAGCGACGCAGGATGCCAAAGCCGAGCCCCGGCGACGAAGTAATCTCCTGCTCCCAAAACTCTAGATTGCCGCGTCGCTGAGGCTCCTCGCAATGACGGCTAAAGGTTCGTCACTGATTCGGGTCTGCGCAGCAGGGGGTACGGCTCGCAATGACGGCTAAATGTTCGTCTTTGATTTGGGCCTGCGCAGCAGGGGGTACGGCTCGCAATGACAGCTGAATGTTTGTCACTGATTCGGGGCCGCGGAGTTCGCAACGACCTCCCGTCAACTGCCCTTCGCGCCTCTAACCCTTCGTTCCTCGCCACTCGCCACTCGCCACTCGCCACTCACCACTCACCACTCACCACTCACCACTCACCACTCACCACTC
>NZ_JAENYR010000124.1 GCF_016841685.1 Thiohalomonas denitrificans | reverse complement strand
GCTAGTGGCTAGTGGCTAGTGGCTAGTGGCTAGTGGCTAGTGGCTAGTGGCTAGTCGTGATTGTCCGTGCAAACGGCTGTCCCTACAACCGGCAATAGGGATTGTAAGAGCCCAATCCTCTGGGCGAATGCCCTTAGCGCTGTCGGACCGGTTCAAATCATCCACTCTTCGAGGATCTGGTTGGGCGGCAGCGGTACCACCTGAAGTTCGCGGGTCTCCCCGTTGGGGGGTGTCACGGAGATGGTCACCGATTCGGCCATGCGATCCTTCGAGTAACGTGCAGTGATGCGGGCAGCCAGCGCCAGATCGTCATCGCTCGGCTCACCGTCCACCAGCACCAGCGGTCCGGGACAACTCACGGTTCGCAGCGCTGTGAATTGTTTGCGGTACCCTTCCAGAAACTGGTTCTCGCCATCTTCGCGGCCGACGATCAATTTGAAATGGGGGGCGGGCCGGATATGACGACCCACCTTCAACAGCATGATGTCATCCAGCTCATACTCACGGTGGCCCTGGGCCTGCCACAAGTCTGCCAGTTTGCGGGAATAGACCTCGTCGGTCAGGAAGCAGCAGCCGCCGGCGGGGGTGGCCCAGTCCTCAAATCCGAATTCCCTGGCCAGGGCAATCTGCGGTTTGCGGGTGCGCCCGGAAAAATCATGCAGCTTTTCACGATCCACCCATCCCTCACGCTCGGGCAGGGTAGCGGGCAGGTTCTTCGCACAGAGGGGACGCAGCAGACGGTCCTCGGCACCCGACTCATTGGCCACCACAGGCATGGTATCGGCACGCTGGGACATGGGACGCTGTCCCACCACCTCGCCGGTGATGATGAAATCGAAATCGTGCTCCTCCATCCACTCCAGCGCCTTTTTGACCATGAAGATCTTGCAATCCAGGCAGGGATTGAGATTGGCGCCGTAGCCGTGCCTGGGATGAAGGAGAACCTGCTTGTACTCCTCGATGATATCGACGATATGCAGCTTCATGCCGAGCTGCTCCGCCGCCCACAGCGCATTGTTGCGCTTCGGCCTGGCCTGATCCTTTTTGCGAATGGCGTGGGTATGACCCTCCACGCAGAACCCGGTGAAGAAGTTGATGCCTTCGACATGGACGCCCTGCTCCTGGACGACTTTCGCCGCCAACATGGAATCCAGGCCACCCGAGACGAGCGCGACGGCTTTGAGCTGTTTGTTCTGCATAGTCACCAAAAAGGGGTTCGACTTTCGTTTTAGAGCAGGCCATTTTACCAGACCGGCGGCGCGAGGTCGGGATTTAACCCGGCACACTCGAATGGGACGGCCTGAAGGCCGACCCACAGGCTTCTGTCGCTCCTGCGGCAAAAACGCTGCCTGTGATCCACGATGCAGCCCCGGTATAATGGCCGTTTTCCATTCGGAGCCGGTTGCAGCCGCGGAGTTCCATCGGGCTATCGGTTTTCGGCCATTGCCATCGACAAAAGGTGGGTTCTTTTGAGCACCGACAAGATTTCCGCCAGGGATGTTTCCACGTTTCAGGGACTGATACTGACCCTGCAGGAGTACTGGGCCAGCAAGGGATGCGTCCTGCTGCAGCCCTATGATATGGAGATGGGGGCCGGTACCTTCCACCCCGCCACCTTCCTGCGGGCCCTCGGCCCGGAACCCTGGAGCGCCGCCTACGTCCAGCCCTCGCGCCGGCCCACCGACGGCCGCTACGGCGAGAATCCCAACCGCCTGCAGCACTACTACCAATTCCAGGTGGTCATCAAGCCCTCGCCACTCGACATTCAGGACCTCTATCTGGATTCACTGCGCGTGCTGGGCATCGATCCGCTGGAGCACGATATCCGTTTCGTGGAGGACAACTGGGAGTCGCCCACCCTGGGCGCCTGGGGCCTCGGCTGGGAGGTGTGGCTGAACGGCATGGAGGTGACCCAGTTCACTTACTTCCAGCAGGCCGGCGGCCTGGAGTGTCGCCCCGTCACCGGGGAGATCACCTACGGCCTCGAGCGCATCGCCATGTACCTGCAGGGGGTAGAGAGCGTGTTCGACCTGGTGTGGACCGACGGTCCCCTGGGCAAGGTGACCTACGGCGATGTCTTCCACCAGAACGAGGTGGAGATGTCGACCTTCAATTTCGAGCAGGCGGATGTGGAAAGCCTGTTCGGCCATTTCGACTTCTACGAAAAGGAGAGCCAGCGGCTGATCGAAACCGGCCTGCCGCTGCCCGCCTACGAAATGGTCCTGAAGGCATCGCACACCTTCAACCTGCTGGACGCCAGACACGCGATCTCCGTCACCGAACGCCAGCGCTATATCCTGCGCGTGCGCGCCCTCGCACGGGCGGTGGCCCAGGCCTATTACGACCGGCGGGAGGCCCTGGGCTTCCCGATGCTGAACGGAAAAGGATGACTAACCGCAAAGGCGCAAAGAGCGCAAAGGACGGCCACAAGAGCGCTTTGCGCCTTTGCGGTAATTTTTTGGCGTAGCGCCTCTGCCCCTGGGGCCACAAAAAGAATCTGGGACTTATGACTGAAACCCGCGACCTGTTGATCGAGATTGGAACCGAAGAGCTGCCGCCCAAGGCGCTCAATGCCCTGTCCAGGGCCTTTGCCGCAGGCATCGAGGAGGGCCTTGGCAAGGCGGACCTGAAGCCGGCCAGCGTGACCCGCTATGCCAGTCCGCGCCGGCTCGCCGTCCTCATCCGGGACCTGCCGGTGGGGCAGGCGGATCGGGAGGTGGAGCGCCGCGGGCCGGCGCTGACCGCGGCCTTCGATGAACAGGGCGTGCCTACCCCGGCGGCGCAGGGCTTTGCCCGCTCCTGCGGGGTCGAGGTCGATGAACTGGAGACGATGCAAAGCAAGAAGGGAGCCTGGCTGGTGTTCCGCAAGATGGAACCGGGACAGACCACGGCCGAACTGATTCCGGCGATCGTCCAGACCTCGCTCGACAAGCTCCCGATCCCCAAGCGCATGCGCTGGGGTAATCTCGACGCCGAGTTCGTGCGTCCGGTGCACTGGGTGGTGTTGCTGTTCGGTGACGAGGTGATCGATACCGAGATCCTCTGCGTCCGATCGGGACGCGAGACCCGGGGACACCGTTTCCATCACGGCAAGCCGCTCTATATCGGCGAGCCGGCCGCCTATGCGCCACTGCTCGAAACCGAGGGCAGGGTTATCGTCGATCTCGAAACCCGCCGGGAGGCGATTCGGGGCCAGGTACTGGAAGCGGCCAAAGAGGTCGGCGGCCAGGCGGTCATCGATGAGGAGCTGTTGGACGAGGTGAATGGACTGGTGGAGTGGCCGGTGGCGGTCATCGGCAACTTCGAAAAACGCTTCCTGGACGTCCCTGCCGAGTGCCTGATCTCGGCCATGAAGGAGCACCAGAAGTATTTTCACGTGGTCGATGGCAAGGGCCGGCTGATGCCGCACTTCATCACCATCAGCAACATCGAAAGCTCCAGCCCCGAGGTCGTTCGGCGTGGCAACGAGCGGGTGATCCGACCGCGACTGACCGACGCCGAGTTCTTCTGGAATCAGGACCGCAAGACCCCCCTGGGCGATCGCGTCGAGAGCCTCAAAAGCATTCTGTTTCAGCAGAAACTAGGCACGCTGCACGACAAGACCGCGCGCGTCATGGTGCTGGCGAAGCAAATCGCCGACGGGATTGGCGGTGATACCGAAAAGGCCCGGCGCGCCGCAGAGATCGCCAAATGCGACCTGATGACCGAGATGGTCTACGAGTTTCCCGATCTGCAGGGGATCATGGGCCGCTACTATGCCGAGCACGACGGCGAGGACAGCGAAGTCGCCCGGGCGCTCGATGAGCAATACATGCCGCGCTTCGCCGGGGACCAATTACCGGCGACACCTACCGGGCAGGCGGTGGCCATCGCCGATCGGCTGGACACGCTGGTGGGGATTTTCGGTATCGGACAGCCGCCCTCCGGCGCCAAGGACCCGTTCGGCCTGCGCCGCGCCTCACTGGGTGTGTTGAGGACGCTCATCGAACGCGAGCTCGACATCGACCTGGCCGATCTCATCGAAACGGCAACGACGCAGCTACGCAATGGCGGAGTTGCAGTGGCAGACGACACCGCAACTCAGGTGCTGGACTTCGTGATGGAGCGACTGCGGGCCTATTACCAGGACCAGGGCATTGCTCACGACACCTTCGATGCCGTACTCGCCCGCCGGCCGACCAACCCACGTGATTTCGACCAGCGTATCCGGGCGGTGAATGCCTTCCGCGAACTCCCGGAGGCCGAGGCACTGGCCACGGCCAACAAGCGCATCCACAACATTCTGAAAAAGGCCGAACAGACCATTCCCGATCGGGTGGACACCGACCGGCTGCAAGAGGCCGAGGAGAGGGAGCTGGCCGACGCGATGGAGAAGGCCGCAGCCGAGGTCGGCCCCCTGTTCGCCGAGCGCCGCTACGAGGAGGCACTCAAGCGCCTGGCCGCCCTGCGAACCACCGTCGATCGCTTCTTCGATGAAGTCATGGTCATGGCCGACGATCCCAAGGTGCGTGAAAACCGTCTGGCACTGCTCAAGCGCCTTGGCGATTTATTCCTTCAGGCGGCCGACATTTCGCGCCTTCAGAGTTGAGGGGTACAGTAGTAATAATCGTAAAGGCGCAAAGAGCGCCAAGTGAACAAAACTGCGGGCACCGATGCTAATTGGCGCATCGGGGAGGCTTCCGCCGGGGTAACTGCTCGCCCGGGTAATCGCGCACGGCCCAGGAAAATCCGTCATCCCCGCGTAGGCGTGGATCCATTTTGAGCCATGCTTCTGTTCTCTGGATTCCCGCCTACGCGGGAACGACGGAGGGGGCGAGTAGTTATCCGCCGGGTTTCTTTGTGCTCTCCGCGTCTTTGCGGTGAAGGTCTTTAGGGGGTAATTAATGGACCGCGACTCTTATAACGCCATGCTTGCCGCCGTGCAGGCCTTCCATGACAAACACGACTTCAAGAACACAGGGGGTGAAGAACTCACCTATCGAATCGCGCTGATGGTAGAGGAGCTGGGCGAGATCGCCGAGTGCGTCACCAAGGGCAAGCCCCGAGAGGAATTGGCGGAGGAGGTCGCCGACCTGTTCATTCTCCTGATCGGTACCGGCATCGCCGCGGACTTCGATCTCAAGCAGGCCTTCTGGAACAAAATGAAGGCCCTGATGCAGCGCAAGTCGAAGATGATCGACGGGCGCATCCGGGTCTCGGAGTTCCGGGGCCAAGACAACTGATTCTCACCGCAAAGACGCAAAGGACGCAAAGAAAACCAGGAATCACCGAAGGCACCGAAAACCCGTGGGTGTGTTCGATGACTCTGTGGTTCATTGAAGGTCGTCATCTTTGCGGCCTTGCGGTTAATCCGCTAATGAGGCTGGGTGCTGCAATGAAAGTCGTCATTCTAGACCGGGACGGGGTCATCAATGAGGACTCCGACGATTACGTGAAATCGCCCGAAGAGTTCGTGCTCATCCCCGGCAGTGCCGAGGCCATCGCGCGCCTCAACCAAGCCGGATACCGGGTAGCGGTGGCGACCAACCAATCAGGTATCGCCCGTGACTATTTCAACGTGGATGCCCTTAATCGAATGCATTCCAAGCTTCGGCGGGAATTGAACAAGGTAGGTGGCGAAGTCGAACTGATTGCCTATTGTCCGCATGGTCCGGATGATGCCTGCGCCTGCCGCAAACCGGAAGCCGGGTTGTTGAAGGAGATTGGTGAGCGCATGGGTGTCGTTCTCCGAGGTGTCCCGGTAATCGGGGATTCGCTACGCGACCTTCAGGCCGCTCGAACGGTCGGCGCCCGCCCCATCCTGGTAAAGACCGGAAAGGGCCAGCGGACGCTGGAGAAAGCCAGTGATGGCGATCTCGAAGGGGTTGCTATTTTTGACGACTTGGCTGCGGCCGCCACCGCCATCCTGGAGGAACGCTGAATTGAACGTCGTGCGCTCACTACTCTTTTATCTGGGGTTCAGCCTGGCCACCGCAATCTACGTGATTATCCTTGCGCTGCTGTTGCCGTTCCCGGCGCGGATTCGGAATAGCACACTGACTGGATGGAGCGGGTTCGTGTTGTGGTGGTTAGGATTCAGCTGTGGCCTGTACTACCGCGTGGAAGGACAGGAAAACATCCCCCCCGGTCCGGCTGTAGTCCTCGTCAAGCACCAGTCCGCTTGGGAAACGATCGCCCTGCAGCGGGTATTTCCTGCGCAGACCTGGGTCCTCAAACGTCCCCTCCTTTGGATTCCGGTGTTCGGCTGGGGCCTGGCCATGACCCGACCGGTAGCGATTGATCGCAGCGCGGGCAAAAAGGCGCTACGCCAGGTCATCGAACAGGGCACAAAACGCCTCCGGGCAGGCCTGTGGATGATCATCTTTCCCGAAGGGACCCGCGTTGCACCCGGTGAAAAAGGTCGCTATGCCATTGGTGGCAGCATGCTGGCCAAGCAGGCAGGAGTCCCGGTGGTGCCGGTCGCCCATGACGCAGGAAGATACTGGCCCAAGCAGGGCTTTGCGAAAAAACCCGGCACCATCACTATCGCCGTCGGGCCGCCCATCGATACCCGGGGCCGTACTGCGGCCGAGATAAACCGGGAGGCCGAGGCCTGGATCGAAGGACGTATGGCCACACTTTGAACTCCGCTCGGACCCCCTCCTATACCCAAACCTCGCGGTCCTGCGTGGCCACGTTCTTCAAGGATCTCCATCCGAAATACCCCGATGTCTTTGCGAGGCGTACCCCCTGCTGCACAGGCCCGAATCGGTGACGAACCTTTAGCCGTCATTGCGAGGAGCCACAGCGACG
>NZ_JAENYR010000009.1 GCF_016841685.1 Thiohalomonas denitrificans | reverse complement strand
CATTGCGAGGAGCCCCAGGCGACGCGGCAATCTGGAGTTGAGAGCAGGAGATTACGCTCAGGCTCCTCGTAATGACAGCGAGGACAAGTTCATCAGGAGGAGCCCCAGGCGACGCGGCAATCTGTGTCTGGGAGCAGGAGATTACTTCGTCGCCGGGGCTCCTCGTAATGACAGCGGGGACAAGTTCTTCAGGAGGAGCCTAAGCGACGAAGCAATCTGATGATCCCAACCCCAGATTGCCGCGTCGCCTGGGGCTTCTCGCAATGACGGTCACATGTTTGTCCCTGATGAGGCGAGGGACGAGTGGCGAGTAGCGAGGGGATTGTCGTGTGGGTGGGTCTTCAGGCCGTCGTTTGCGTCTGGCAAGCTGGAGCCTGGCAGGTGTGAGCCATGTCAACGCCAACCGACCCGTTTCCGCACGATCCGCTAAAATAGGCGGCTTGTCCTGAGGGAGAATCGATTTGTCCGCCAAGCCGCTGATCCATCTGGCTTCCGCATCGCCGCGGCGCGGTGACCTGCTGAAGCAAATAGGGGTGTCTTTCAACCAGTTTCCGGTGGATATTACGGAAGAGTGCCGGGCAGGTGAGGTGGCTGAGGTTTTCTGCCTGCGTCTGGCCCTGGAGAAGGCCCGTGCCGGTCGGGCGCGGCTGCCATCCTCCGATTCGCGGCCGGTACTCGGTTCGGATACTGTGGTGGCCCTGAATGAACACGTGCTGGGCAAGCCCGCCAACCGGGAGGATGCGCTGACCATGCTTCGGCAGCTGTCGGGCCATACCCATGAGGTCTATACCTCGGTGGCGCTGGTGGGCGCCGATGAGTGGGCGGAAAGCCGGCTTTCGGTCAGCCACGTGACCTTCCGGGTGCTTGAAGAGGAAGAGATCGCGGCCTATTGGGCCACGGGTGAACCGGCAGACAAGGCGGGCGCCTATGGGATTCAGGGATTCGGTGCCATTTTCGTCGAACGGCTGGAAGGAAGCTATTCCGGTGTGATGGGCCTGCCCCTTTTTGAAACGGCGGAGTTGCTGAAGCACTTCGGCATCAAAATTCTAAAGACAGACGAATCATAAAATCACAGAGAATACCGGTTTGTCCCGGGGGCCTGTTGCCGAGTGACTGCTCGCGGTCCAGGCAAAAGAGCCGCGGCCCCTTTTTTCCACTCGGTGGCCCCTGTGATTTTTACCCTACAAGGAAAATATGAGCGAAGAACTGCTAATCAACATCACACCTCACGAAACCCGCGTGGCGTCGGTGGAAAATGGCGTCTTACAAGAGGTGCATATCGAGCGGGCCCGCCGCCGCGGTCTGGTGGGCAACATCTATAAAGGCCGGGTCTCCCGTGTTCTGCCCGGCATGCAGGCCGCTTTCGTCGATATCGGTCTGGAGCGTACCGCCTTCCTGCACGCCTCGGATATTCTCTCCGAAAGCATCATCGATGAGAACGGTCGTGAGCGCCGCACCGTGGAGGAGATCGATAGCCTGATTCGCGAGGGGCAGGAGATCGTCGTCCAGGTGGTGAAGGACCCGCTGGGCACGAAAGGGGCGCGTCTGACCACCCATTTATCCATCCCGGCCCGTTTTTTGGTGCTGATGCCCGACTGCCAGCACATCGGGGTTTCGCAAAAAATCGAGGGTGATGCGGAACGGCAGCGACTGAAGGAGATCATCGGCAAGTGGGCGCCGCAGTATGTCGAAGGTGGCTACATCCTGCGCACCGCCGCGGAGGGCGCCAATGAGGAGTCGCTTCGCAAGGATATGGAATTCCTCGCCAAATTGTGGGGGGCGATAACCGAACGGGTAGCCACGGCACCGGCCGGAAGCATCATTCACGAGGACCTGCCTCTTGTGATGCGTACCATGCGTGACCTGGTGGACAGCGAGATCGAAAAGGTGCGTATCGACTCCCGCGAAACCTATCTCAAGGTCTATAAGTTCTCCAGTAAATTCATTCCCGAGCTGGCCCCGCGGGTCGAGCACTACTCGGGTGAACGGCCGATCTTCGATATCTACGGCATCGAGGACGAGATCCAGCGTGCCCTCGAGCGCAAGGTGCAGCTTAAATCGGGTGGTTATCTGATCATCGATCAAACCGAAGCAATGACCACCATCGACGTCAATACGGGCGCCTTTGTTGGTCACCGCAATCTCGAAGAGACCATTTTCAAGACCAATCTCGAAGCAGGTCAGACGATTTCCCGTCAGCTTCGGCTGCGTAATCTCGGCGGCATTATCATCATCGACTTCATCGACATGGAGGAGCCGGAGCACCGCCGTCAGGTACTGCGCTCGCTGGAGAAGGCCCTGGAACGGGATCACGCCAAGACCCACATCTCCGAGGTTTCCAGTTTGGGGCTGGTGGAAATGACCCGTAAGCGGACCCGCGAGTCCCTGGAGCATGTGCTCTGCGAAACCTGCCCCACCTGCAGCGGTCGTGGGACGCTGAAGACGCCGGAGACCGTCTGTTACGAGATCTTCCGGGAGATCCTTCGTGAAGCACGCCAGTACGATGCCAACCAGATGCTGGTGCTCGCCTCCCAGGAGGTGGTGGACAAGCTGCTCGATGAAGAGTCCACCAGCGTGGCCGAACTGGAAGAGTTCATCGGCCGGCCCGTCAAATTCCAGGTCGAATACCTGTATACCCAGGAGCAGTTCGACGTGGTCCTTATATGATGCCGGTATTTTGACTCCGTTCTGTGCTCCCTCTCGCAATCTGTGGCAGCATGAGAGCCAACCTTTGCCCGGTGTTCTTTTGAAGTGAAGCGCCTTCCCCACCCACGACGGCTGTACAGTTTTGTTCTCTATGCGACGGCCGCTGTCGTGATCGCTCTGGCGGTCGTGCTGTCGTTGGCTCGGCTATTGGTGCCCTCCCTGGAGGATTACCGGGTCGTGGTGGAGGATTGGGCCAGCAGTTTCCTGGAGCAGCCGGTGACTATCAGCGGGATAGACGCCACGCTGGCCGGGTTTTCTCCGTCGCTTGAACTGACCGGCATCGCGCTGATCAGTGCGACCACGGCACAGCCGATGGTCCATGCCGAATCCCTCCGGGTCGATATTGACGTGCCTGCCAGTCTCAGACGGGGCAGGCTGATCCTTGGTCCACTGGTGATAACCGGGGCCGATCTCGCTGTCGAGCGTACCCGTGAAGGGGTACTGCGTGTGACCGGTGCGCAGAGGCCGGACGGGAAAGAACCCACGGGTGCCGACAGTTTTGGTGCCTGGCTGCTGGCGCAGTCCAGCGTCACCATCCAGGACAGTCGACTGGAGTGGCGGGAACCGGATCGCCCCGCTTATCAGTTCGAGGATATCGAGTTCGAACTCGATAACGATGGCGAGCGTCATCGACTCAATGCTTCACTGCAACTGCCCGAGGAACTGGGGAGGCGCATGGCGGTTTCGCTGGACATGAGCGGCGATATCCTCCGGCCCGATCAATGGAGCGGCCAGCTTTTTGGACGTATCGAAGGTGTGCATCCCGCCCCCTGGCTGGAGCTCGCAGAATTTCCGGGCCTGCAGTTGAGCGATGGCAGTGTCGATGCTTCCATCTGGAGTGAGTGGCGGAATGGGGCTCTGCACTCAGCGGAAGGCGAGGTGAAGGGGAGGGCGCTTGTGGTCGGCAGCGGCCAAGAGAGCGTCCGCTGGGAGGATCTGGGTGGTCGATTTCGCTGGCTGCGCAACGACAACGGTTGGCACGTTTCTCTCGGGGAGCTGACGGCGGTACGGGAAGGAAAGAGTTGGCCCGCGGGCCGAATCGAGTTGAACCGCGAAGGTGAAACCACCCGCCTGGCGGCAGATTTCCTGCGCTTGGAGGATGTCGAAGGGCTTTTGGTCTTCGTACCTCTCCCGGATGATCAGCGCGATCTGATTGCCGGGCTGAAACCGAAAGGTGATTTGCAAAACCTGTTGATCGAGCGAAGCGATGGCCGGGTGACCGGTCAGATGGATTTCGAAAACCTCGGGATCGAACCCTGGCGGCGTTCGCCCGGCTTTCGGGGGCTCGATGGCGAACTCTACGTGGATCGGGACGGTATCCGGTTCGATCTGGCGACCGAACGGGCCGAAGTGATTGCACCCCGTCTCTTTCGGGAATCGTTACCCATTACCAATTTGAGTGGCCGCGTCCTTGTCCGCCGAGCCGACGCCGGTTGGCAGATGCAGGGCCAGCAGCTGGTTTTTGCCAATGACGACCTGGAGGGCGAAGCCCAGCTCGAGGTGCTGGTGCCGGCCAGCGGCGGTTCGCCATTCATCGATTTGCGCAGCCGTTTCCGCAACGGGCGGGGTGTCAGTGTGCCGCGCTACCTTCCCGCCCATATCATGCCCGATCCGGCGGTCCGCTGGCTCGACCAGGCCTTTCGCAAAGGCCGCATCAATGAAGGGACGGCCCTTTTTCGCGGACGTACCGGTGATTTTCCCTTCAGCGAGCACCAGGGCCGCTTCGAGGTGCGTTTCGAGGCTGAAGAGGTGGAACTGGAATTTCGGGACGAATGGCCCCACCTGCACAATGTCAAGGCCGATGTGGTCTTCGACGGAGCTGAAATGGTACTCCACAGTTCCCGGGCACGTTTTTTGGATAGCCAGGTAGCGCGATGCCGAGTGGAAATCCCCGACATGCGCCGGTCACGGCTGCTGGTGGACGGTGTGGCCGATGGCCCGCTTTCGGACGTGCTTCGCACCTTGCGGGAGACGCCTTTTTCGGAACGGATCGGAGACGACGCCCTGGCCGATTTTCGGGCAGAAGGAAAGAGCCGACTGGCGCTGCGTTTGCAGATACCGCTTTCGAGCCGCAAACAACCACCCCTGTCGGTCGCGGGCGAACTCCAGCTGAAGGGCAGCCGTTTCGCAATGGGCGAGCGATTGGCCTTCGGAAAGCTGAATGGCACCTTGCAGTTTGAAAACAGCGATTTTCGGGCCGAGGTTATTCGGGGTCGTTTGTTTGAACATCCGGTACAGTTCGCCGTGGCCACGGAAAATGGCCGCACTACGATCACCGGTCGGGGGCAGGCCGGTGCCAAGGCACTTGAAAGAATGGAGATGCCGTTTGCGGATGCGCTGGCCGGTGAAACCGACTGGCAGGCAAGCCTTGTGCTCCCCCATGACCGCAACGGGGGAGTCAAACTGCAGATTGACTCCAGTCTAAGGGGACTGACGAGCCACTCGCCGGTACCGTTCAACAAGGTGAACGGAGAATCCCGTCCTTTTCACCTGACCCGGTATCTCTCGGGCGCCCGTTCGGGGGAACTGACGATTGCCTATGGGTCGCGCTTTCAGGCGGCTGTCGCGCTCGATAGCCGCGGAGGGCTCGACCGGGCCAGCCTCCATTTTGGTGCGAGTATGCCGGATCTGCCCGATACACGGCGGATTCGCCTGACCGGTGAGCTCGCCGGGGTGGTTCCGCAGGCCTGGATGCACTCGTTCCCGGTGAAAGGCGATGGAAAAGGGAAAGGGCGAGACCCGGCCCTGCCGATCGAAGTGGCCATGAAGCGCCTGCAGTTGATCTCTTCCGGAAGCGGGGAAGGCGAAAGCCCGACTGCGCGGTCAGTCGAACTGCCCCCTATGGACGTCCATGTGGAGCGCCTGGAGCTCGATGATGTGGTGCTGGGTGATTTACGATTCCACGCCAAACCCGGGCAGGGAAAGGTCAACTTCACCGATATCGGTCTTCGCCACAGGAATTTCCAAATCGTAGGCGAGGGATGGTGGCAGCGAAATGCCGACCGGACCCGGTTCGATCTGGAGTTGAATGCACCGGATCTGGGACGAATGATGGACGGCCTGGACTTCGTGAGCGTGATCAAAAAGGGCGAAACCCGTGCCGAAGGCCATCTGGAATGGGACGGTCCACCCACGGCCTTCTCCCTGGCGCGTCTCGATGGAACGCTTCGTGTAGACATCCGCAAGGGCACTATCGAGGATGTCGAACCGGGCAGCGGCCGGCTTCTTGGTCTCTTCAGTCTCGGTGCACTCCCCAAGCGGCTACGGCTGGACTTCAGTGATCTGTTTCGAAAAGGGTTGGAGTTCGACCGCATTGATGGTGATCTTCAGCTTTCCGGGGGCGATATCCTCACCGAGAACCTGGCGTTGGATTCGCTATCGGCCCAGTTGGTCATGAGCGGCCGAACCGGTCTGGTCGAACGTGACTATGATATGCTGGTCAGTGTGGTCCCCAACGTCAGCGACAGTCTGGCCGTGGCCGGTGGACTCGCCCTGGGACCGCAGGCAGGGGCGATCATCTGGGTTTTGCAGAAGGTTTTCCATTCGCAAATCGACAAGGTCACCATGTTCCAGTACATCGTCAAGGGTCCCTGGAGCGCACCTGCTGTGGAGCGCCTGCCGGGTGCGGCTGCGGGATGACCGTTCAGCGAAACGCTGCTATTCTGCACCTATGAAACAGGTTATTTTTCTGCTGTCGCTAATCGCTCTATGGACCTCCGCAGTTGCCAATCCCCAGGCCATCACCGCCGAGGAGTGGGCGCAGCCACGAAACGGTGAAGCGCTGCTCAACCACTCGGCGCTGTCGAACGCGGTAAGCTCAATCCTGGACGACCCCGATGCCCGATTGCAAATTCGATATCCGGGCGGGGATGAAGGTAACGTATGGGCCCTCGAAGTACGGGCCTGGTTGGTTGCCTTGGGCATCGCCTCGGATCGAATTGAACTGGTTCCCGGCAGTTCAGCCCCGGATCTCGTTGAGCTGCAGATAAAGCAGTAGTCGCTACTTTCCCAAATCTTTTGTGAGGAGCTTGATTCCGTGACTCGTGTCGCTGCGGTACAAATGGCCTCGGGCCCTAACGTTCACGCCAACCTGTTCGAGGCGGCCCGATTGATCGGCCGTGCAGCGGAAGCCGGGGCCCGTTTGGTTGTGCTGCCAGAGAACTTTGCCCTGATGGGATTGACTGAGTGGGACAAGGTCGAGATCCGCGAACGTGAGGGCGATGGCCTTATCCAGGGCTTCCTGGCCGATCAGGCACGGCGGAACAGGATCTGGCTGGTGGGCGGGACCGTTCCGCTGGCCACGGATGACGACTCCAAGGTTCGAATGGCCTCACTGCTGTTTGATGATACCGGTGAGCAGCGAGCCCGTTATGACAAAGTCCATCTGTTCGATGTACAGCTGACTGAGAGCGGCGAAAAGTATGTCGAATCGGAAACCATCGAGCCGGGCAACCGTGTGGTGGTAGTCGATACCCCGGTGGGGCGTCTGGGCATGGCGGTGTGTTACGACCTTCGGTTCCCGGAACTGTTCCGGCGTATGGCGGGCGAGGGCGCGGAGATCATCGCCCTGCCTTCGGCATTCACCTCAGTGACCGGCAAGGCACACTGGGAGGTGCTGGTTCGGGCCCGCGCCATTGAAAATCTCTGTTATGTAGTGGCATCCGCTCAGGGCGGCTATCACGCCAATGGTCGCGAGACCCACGGCGATAGCATGATTGTGGATCCATGGGGCATCGTGGCCGATCGATTGCCGCGGGGCTCTGGTGTGGTCAGCGCCGAGATCGACCGCAACCGCCTATCGGACATCCGCCGCACCTTCCCCGTTCTGAGTCACCGCCGTATCGCCTGCGATATGACTGAAGGTACTTAGTGGCTAGGTGCTGCGTAGGGTGGTGGGTTAGGCGCGCCGCAGCAGTGAATGGGACTGGAACGCTGAACGCGCCGTAACCCACCGCCTCGTTAACCCGCTTTTACGTCTGCCCTTCGATGGTATCCCGAACCAGTCGGAAGAGTTCGCGGCTGTGGCGCGGCGGCTTTTCCGACTTGCGTTCGGCGCGGGCGTTCCGCATCAGCTGACGCAGATGCTGACGGTCCACCTGCGGATAGGTCTCTACGAACTCGCCGACTGCGGTATCCCCTTCGTCCAGCAGGCGTTCGCGCCAGCGTTCGGCCAGATGGTGCCGCGCGGTAGCGGCGGCAGCCCGCGAGTCGACGGTCTCCAGGGCCTCCATAATGGGCTCTGCGTCGATGCTGCGCAGCAGTTTACCGATGTACTTGATCTGCCGTTTGCGACCGCCGTGCTTGTTGATTTTCCGGCCCAGTTCCACCGCCTCTTTCAGGTCGTCGGACATCGGCACCAGCTGTAATTTGGCGTCGGGCAGTTCAACCAACTGATACGCCGCCTTTAGCAATGCATGGCTCTCGCGCTTGAAGTGGCCTTTGCTGGGGGGCTCCGGCTGCTCTTCGATACCGGACTCGAAATCAGATTCGTTCATGGGGGGATTATACCCGGGTTTGCGGGCCGCATCCTTCACCGTTGTCGAACCAGCCCCTCCTTCAGCGGTTGGAACGGAGAAACTCCCGGATAAGGGGCTCGATATCCAGTGTCTTCACGGCACCCTGGGCGACTTCCCACGCGCCACTCCCGCATAACCCGCTGATCGAGGCCTGTTCGTACGCTTCCTCGGCCGTCTCTACGCAGCGCTTCCTTACCGCTTCCGCCAATGCGATCAGTCTCTCCTGCTTCATAGATTCCCTCGTCGAATCGTTGCCGAGCAAAGGCGCAAAGAAAACCCGTTTTGATTTCGCGCGCTTGCGTCTTTGCGGTGAAAAACTAGACCAGGAACAGCGTCGCCAGTCCGAGGAACGCGAAAAAGCCCACTACATCGGTGACTGTCGTCAGGACCACCCCGCCGGCCAGGGCCGGATCGGCGCCCACTTTTTTCAGGATCAGTGGGATGACCGTGCCGGAGAGGGCCGCCACGACCAGATTGATCATCATCGCAGCGGCAATGATGACTCCAAGCCATACGCTATCGAACCAGAGTCCGGCCACCACCGCGATGACCGTGGCCCACACCAGCCCGTTCAGAAACCCGACGGTGAGCTCCTTGATCAACAGCTGACGTGCGTTGCTTACGCCCACCTGGCCAAGGGCCTGGGCACGGATCACCAGCGTTAACGTCTGACTGCCGGCGATGCCGCCCATACTGGCGACGATGGGCATCAGAACCGCCAGCGCCACCAGCTGGTCGATGGTCGCATCGAACAGGCCGATCACCCAGGAGGCGAGGAAAGCAGTCATGAGATTGACCCCCAGCCAGATAGCGCGGCGGCGGCTCGAAGTGATTACCGGGGCGAAGATGTCCTCTTCCTCGGTGAGGCCCGCCATACCCATGAAGGAGTGATCGGCCCTTTCGCGAATGACGTCGACGACATCATCGATGGTGATGCGGCCGAGCAGCCTGCCGTCGGCATCCACCACAGGGGCGGTGACCAGATCGCGCTGCTCGAAGATGCGGGCGACCTCGTGCGCTTCGGTATCGGCCGATATCGGCTCGACGCCACGCTGCATGACCTCGGCCACCGACTGGTCGGGTTTGTTGGTCAGCAGTTCGGTGATCGGCAGCAGTCCCAGATAATGTCCGGTGCGATTGATCACCACCAGATTATCGGTGGTTTCGGGGATTTCGCCGCGGCGGCGCAGGTAGCGCAGGACCACATCAAGGGTGATATCCGCCCGCACCGTGATGGTGTCGACGTTCATCAACCCGCCGGCGCTGTCCTCCGGGTAGGGCAGGACCGTTTCGAGTCGCTCGCGGTTCTGCTCATCCATCGTATTCAGCAGCTGCTGGATGACCTCTTCGGGCATATCCGGCAGCAGGTCCGCAAGGTCATCCGTGTCCAGGTTTTCGGTGGCTGCGATGAGCTCATCCGAGTCCATCGTGCCGATCAGGGTCAGGCGGACCTTGTCGTGAACCTGGGCGAGCACTTCGCCGGTCTGCTCGGAGGGGACCTCTTTCCAGGCCTGAAGCCGTTCATCCGTGGGCAGGGATTCCAGCAGCACGGCGATTTCTGCCGGGTGCATCTCCGCGAGCGCCTGGCGCATGCCCTCGGTATCGTCTGCCGACAGAAAGCGGTGAAAACTCTGCAGACGATCGGGTGTTTTTTCTTTCTCAATGGCTTCGGTCATGGGAGCACCGGCTGGATAGAGCAGGGAAGTGTAGGGCGGGTTAGGCGCACATGGCAACCAGGTTTTGGTGGCCCTGGAACGTAACCGGAGGTTTACGCTCTGCGATTTCGCTGGCCAAAGAGAAACAGGACCTCAGAGCCGATTGATTGCCTCCAGGGCGTCGGCGATTTCGAGGGGATCGTGCTGTTTCAGAAGTCGATGGACACGGTGTCTGATCTTGGCGACGTCACTGGAGGTGATGATGCTTTTGACCTCAAGCAGTGCGCCGGCAGGCATGGAGAATTCGCTGAGGCCCATGCCAAGGAGCAAACGGGTGAACAGCGGGTCGCCGGCCATTTCTCCGCACATGGCAACCGGAACACCTCGGCGGCGTCCGGCGTCGAGAATCATGGCGAGTAGCCGCAGCACGGCAGGGTTGAGCGGGTCATAAAGGTGACTCACGGCCGCATCGATACGGTCGGTGGCGAGGGTGTACTGGATCAGGTCGTTGGTGCCGACGGAGAGAAAGTCCAGGTGACCCGCCAGGGATTCGGCACAGAGGGCGGCGGCGGGCACTTCGATCATCCCGCCCATGGGGATGTTCGAGTCGAAGGGCTTGCCCTCGTGGCTCAACTCCTCCATATAGCGTACCAGCAGCCCGCGGACCTGGTGCACCTCGCCGATATGGGTGAGCATGGGAATCAGCAGTCGGACGGGACCGTGAGCCGAGGCGCGCAGGGCGGCTCTCAACTGAGCACGGAACAGGTCCACCTCCTTCAGGCAGAAGCGCACCGCGCGCAGTCCGAGGGGTGAGACCGAGGTGGTGATCTCTGCCTCGGTACCCTTGTCGGCGCCCAGGTCCAGAGTGCGCAGGGTGAGCGGCAGACCGCGCAGGCGCTTGAGCGCCCGCCGGTAAATACGATACTGCTCCTCCTCATCGGGCAGGACCCGGCGGTTCATGTAGAGAAACTCGGTACGAAACAGTCCTACCCCGCTGGCTCCGACACGGCGTACCTGGCCCAAATCCCCGGGCAAGTCGATATTGACGTGCAGCACGATCTCGACGCCGTCCCGGGTGGTTGCCGGCTGATCCTTGAGCTTGTTGAGGGAAGCGCGGGCGCGTCGGCGTGCTCGCTCATAGCGTCGATAGGAATCGAGCGTCGCCGGGTCCAGGCCGGCCATCAGGACCCCGCGCTCCCCGTCCACGACCACCGGTTCATCATCGTCAATGTACTGGTAGGCGCGCGTTACGCCCATGATTGCCGGGATCCCGAGATTGCGAGCGAGGATGGCGGTGTGGGAGAGCGGGCCACCGCGTTCCGTGACAATCGCCGCCACCTGCTGTTCATGCAGCAGGAGCAAGTCGCTGGGGGCAATATCGATGGCAATAACGATTCGTGACCCGGCGTCGGGTTCAGGCACGCCTGCCGAACGTTCCCCCTGGGACAGCACCTGCTGTACCCGCCCCGCTACATGAGCGACATCATCGCGCCGGGTCTTGAGATAGGCATCGTCCATGGCATCGAACACCTTTTCCAGGGCATTCTGCTGCAGTTTGAGGGCCCATTCGGCATTGCAGCGTCTGGAGCGGATCAGCTCGACCGGTGCTGCCGAGAGCGTGCTGTCTTCGAGCATCAGCAGGTGGGTGTCGATGAATGCCGCGATCTCTTCCGGTGTATCGGAGGGAATACGATCGCGGATCGCCTCAAGCTGGCTGCGGGCGGTGGCGAGGGCCTTTTGAAAGCGGACGACCTCCTCCTCGACGTGCTGTCGGGGGAGCACGTATTCGAGTATCTCCAATCGGCCCCGCTGCAGGATGCGGGCCTTGCCGATGCCAACTCCCTTGGAGACGCCCGTGCCGGGCAGGGCTACGGCCATGGTCGAAATCTCCCGTGTCTAGCAGTCTGCCAGGGCAGCGAACCGAGTGGTGACAACCCACATCGGTCGACTTTTAGCCCCACCGGGTGTCGGCCTGGAGGCCGACCTACGAGCGACAGCCCCGTGGCTGCTAGACCTCCTCGCCGAAGCGTTCTTCGAAGAGCGACTGCAGACGGTCCAGCGCCTGCTGTTCATCAGGGCCGGCGGCCGTGAGCGTAACGCGGCTCCCTTTTCCGGCGGCGAGCATCATCACACCCATAATGCTCTTGCCGTTGACCTTGCGGCCGTCCCGGGCGAGTCCGACATCGGATTCGAACTCCGACGCCAGCTTGACGAACTTGGCCGCCGCCCGGGCGTGCAGGCCCAGTTTGTTGACGACCTCCACTTCCCGTTCAGGCATGTTTGGCCTCCAGGGGTTCCTCGCAGAGCAGCACGCCGTCGTGACCCCCCGACAGGGCTTTCGCTGTCAGGGCATCGAGTTCCATGTTGGCATAATTGAATACCCGGATAAGCATGGGCAGGTTGACCCCGGCAACGACACGCACGGCGGATCGCCCAAGCAGACTGCAGGCGATATTGCCGGGTGTGGAACCGTACATGTCGGTCAGGACCAGGAGTCCATCACCCTTGTCCAGGCTCTCGGCGAGCCGCCGCGCCTCCATGCGCAGGGCCTCGGGATCCTGATCCCGCGAAACCGGCAGGACCTCCGCATTGATCGGACAGCAGCCCAGGGTATTGGATGCGGTTTCGAGAAGGGCCGCGCCGAGTTGATCATGCGCGATAATCAAAAGGCCCGTATTCATCAGTGCACCAGCTCCCTATGCCGCGTCAGTACCCGTGGGTAAGCGCGGCGGAAACATTCGGCCAGCTGCTCGGTCAGGTAAACTGAACGGTGCTGGCCGCCGGTACAACCGACTGCGACGGTGACATAGCTGCGGCGATCGGCCTCGAAACGAGGCAGCCAGGTGTCCAGAAAGTTGACGATGTCATCGAGCATATGAGTGACGTCCTCGTGGCCTTGCAGATAAGCGGCCACCTCCTCATCACGACCGGTAAGGGCCCGCAGATGGGGTTCCCAGTGGGGATTGGGCAGGCATCTTACGTCGAAGACAAAATCGGCGTCCACCGGAATCCCGTGTTTGAAACCAAAAGATTCGAACAGCAGGGAGGTGGTCTCGCTCGGCGGCCCCCCCAATTGCTGCAAAACCCAATCGCGCAGCTGGTGGATGGTGGTGCGGCTGGTATCGAACTTCAGATCCGCCCGGGTGGAGATCGGTTCCAGTCGGGTCCGCTCGTGGCGGATGGCATCCGCAAGGGTCAGTTGTTCGTCAGTGAGTGGGTGGCGTCGACGCGTCTCGGAAAAGCGCTTGATGAGTGTTGCGTCGTCTGCGTCGAGGAAGACTACCCGGCAGTCCACCTCAAGTTCACCCAGTCGACCGAGGATCCGCGGAAAATTGCTCAAATCGCCCGTAAGATCGCGAGCATCCACACCAACGGCGGCATACTGGTAGTTCTCGCTACCCGCATTTACCAGTTCCTTGGCAAAGGCCGGGAGCAGCCCCATGGGCAAATTGTCGATGCAGTAGAAGCCTGCGTCCTCCAGTGCGTGCAGGACTACGCTCTTGCCGGCTCCCGAAGTGCCACTGACAACGAAGAGTCTCACCGCTCTCTCTCCATCAACTCGCGCTGTCGACCAATGAAGTCTTCGGCAGCGTCATAGCCGTTACGGTACAGGATGTGGTTGCGGGCAGCCGCCTCCACCAGAACCGCCAGATTGCGCCCGGGGGCGACCGGCAGACAAATTTCAGGAACATCGATCTCGAGAATCCGCTCCATCCGACGGCTACCGGTGAACCGGTCCGCCTCCTCCGGCTCCTGAAACTCGGTGAGCTGGACGATCAACCGCAGGTACTTCTGACGTTTGACGGAGGTGTCGCCGAACATGGCACGGATATTGAGGACCCCCAGGCCCCGGACTTCCAGAAAGTCTCGCAGGGCTTCGGGGCACTGTCCCTGGAGGATGTCCGGGGTGATTCGCACGAATTCGGGAGCATCGTCGGCAATAAGACGGTGGCCGCGGGTTATGAGTTCCAGGGCCAGTTCGCTTTTGCCAATGGCCGACTTGCCCGTCAGCAGTACGCCGATGCCCATTACCTCCATGAAGACACCGTGCAGCATCGTCTTGGCAGCCAGCAGGTGTGTCAGGTAATAGTTGAGGTGGTCGATGACTCTCTCGCTGCTTTTGGTGGTGCCCAGCAGCGGTATTTCCTTCTGTTCGGCCAGTTCCAGCATCCGTCGGGGTGGCGGTTGATCTTCGGCAATGATGACGATGGCGCTATCGCCGGAGAAGAGGAGGGCCAGGGTATCTTCGTACGAGTTTTTTCCGAGTCCGTGCAGGTAGTCGAGTTCGGCATGGCCGATCACCTGAATGCGGTGCGGGTGGATAAAATTGAGGTGTCCGATCAGCGAGGTTTCCGTGTCCTCCGCCTGTAGCACGGGACGTCCGGCCCCGCGCGGACCGGCCAGCCAGCGCAGCTTGAGGCGCTCATGATGAGCATCGTACAGGCTATCGGTGGTGACCGGCCGGGAGGTCATTAGGGCTGCCAGTTTTTAATCAACCGATAGAGCGAGTCGGAATCGCCGGCACTGCGCAGTCGGTCCAGGAGTTCAGGATCGCTGAACATCTGGGCCAATTGCGACAGCAATTGCAGGTGCTCATCAGTCGATTCTTCGGGTACGAGAAGAGCAAACATCAGATCCACCGGCTCGTGATCCACGGCGTCGTAGTCGACGGCATTTTCAAGCCGTACAAAGGCGGCAAGCACCCGCTGGCTCTTCTTCAGCCGCCCGTGGGGAATGGCCACTCCATGGCCCAGGCCGGTACTGCCAAGTCGCTCCCGTGAGAGCAGGCTGTCGAAGATATCCTTCTGCGTCAACGCAGGATCCTCGGCAGCCATCAGGCCACTCAGTTCCTCTAAGGCGCGTTTTTTGCTGGCAGCCGGCAGGCCGGTGCTGACGCGACTGGGAGATAACAAATCGGCTAGTTCCATGATGTCTATTGAAGCTCCTCAGGGGACTATTTAAAGGCGGCGCCTTCGTTACGGTGGTGATCGGTGACCTTGTCCTTGTGGCGTCGGATCTGCCGGTCCAGCTTGTCCACCAGTGCATCGATGGCGGCATACATGTCCTCGTCCTCGGCATCTGCAAACAGCTGGTTACCGGTGATATTGATGGTCGCCTCCGCTTTTTGAGACAGTTTCTCGACCGTAAGGATAACGTGGACATTGGTTACATGATCGAAGTGACGCTCCAGGCGTTCAAGCTTGGAAGAAACATAGTCCCGAAGGGCCGGGGTGATGTCCACGTGGTGACCGGTAACGTTGAGTTGCATGGTACGCTCCTTTCGTATTGAGCCTGGCCGATCAGGCCAGGCGTTTGCGTTCGTTGGATGGGGGGATGGCCATCGCCTCCCGGTATTTCGCCACCGTGCGGCGGGCCACTTTAATCCCCTTCTCTCCGAGAAGGGTGGTAATTTTACTGTCACTCAGTGGTTTTGCCGCATTTTCATCGGCAACCAGCTGTTTGATCAAGGCTCGAATTGCGGTGGAGGAAGCCTCGCCACCGTCGGCTGTGCCGACATGGCTGGAAAAGAAGTACTTGAGTTCGAAGATACCCCGTGGGGTATGCATGTATTTGCGGGTGGTGACGCGCGAAATGGTGGATTCGTGCAGCGCGAGCTCCTCGGCGATATCGTGCAGCACCATGGCTTTCATGCCAACCTCGCCCCGTTCCAGGAACTCTTGTTGATGCTTTACGATTGCGGTCGCAACCCGTAGCAGAGTCTCGTTGCGGCTCTGGAGGCTCTTGATAAACCAGCGCGCCTCCTGAAGGTGGTTTTTCAGGGTCGTGGAATCGCTTCTGTTTTCCATCTTCTTGATCAGGGCCGCATACTGGGCGTTGACGCGCAGCCGGGGTGCCGTTTCGGGATTCAGCTCCACTCGCCAGTGCCCCTTGAGTTTACGGACAATCACGTCCGGTATCACGTATTCCGAATTCGCTGCACCAATGGTACTGCCGGGCCGTGGATTGAGCGACTGTATAACACGAATCACGGCAAGCAGCTCTTCTTCATCCACCTTCAGGCGCCGTTTGAGCTGGTTGTAGTCGCGTTTGGCGAGCAGCTCGAAAAAATCCTCAAGCAATCGGATGGCCATTTTCAGGCGCGGGTTGCGTGTCTCGAGCTGTCGGGCCTGGAGGAGCAGGGTTTCCCGCAGATCACGGCCGGCCACTCCGGGCGGATCAAAATTCTGCACCCGGTGCAGAACGGCTTCCACTTCGTCGAATTCGATCTCCGCATCCTGGCGCACCAGCCCTTCGTGAATCTCTTCGAGCGGCAGCGTCAGGAGGCCATCATCGCTCACAGCATCGATAATTGCCTCGGCGATGGTTTGGTCGACCTCTGACATCGGTGTCATCTGCATCTGCCAGAGCAGGTGTTCGCGGAGGCTTTCGGAGCGGGTGTCGCCATAGTCCACAGGACGATCATCGTCATCGCCGGATGATGCTGGCGTGGTGGAGAGTGTCTCGTAGACGTCCTCCCAGGCACTGTCCACCGGGAGCTCGTCCGGCATGCCGGCATCTTCATCGAGTCGAATGTCATCCGTCTTTTCGTCGGACTCCCGGGCGGCATCCGCTTCCTCCCTTTCGGCATCCCGCGCTTCGCTCTCCTCCTCGGGCTCTTCAGTCTCCTCGAGCATCAGGTTGGATTCGAGGGCCTGCTGTACCTCTATCTGCAATTCCAGGGTCGACAATTGCAGCATGCGGATCGCCTGCTGCAATTGCGGCGTCATGGTGAGGTTCTGGCCTAGACGGAGTTGTAGCGATTGCTTCATGGCGACACTGCGAAATCCCTAGCCTCGATGTTTTGTAAATTCGCGCGATGGTCGCGCAGGATATGGTTCGCACATGGGACTTTCCGACGGAGTGGCTTATTGGTAGCTACGGCCGACTGAGAAACATCCCTGGTGCGGACAAAGGCAAACGAGGGCGCGTGTAATTTGTGAACCATTCGGGCCGACACGGGACTGAGGCAGTCTAACGGATACTTCATGGTTTTGGCAGTAATTTTGCTTGTCGCTGCCGTTGTCCCCGTCCGTGCCTCAGAGCCGGAAGTGCTGGCCCAGGTACACGTCCCGCACCTGTTGATTGGACAACAGCTGGTCGGGATTTCCCTGGGCGATCACCCGGCCCTGGTTGAGAATGTAACCGCGATCACAGATTCCCAGCGTTTCGCGAACGTTGTGGTCGGTTATCAGTACGCCGATACCGCGTTCCTGAAGGTGCTTGATGATGCCCTGGATATCGATTACCGAAATCGGGTCCACGCCGGCGAACGGCTCATCCAGAAGGATAAATCGGGGTTCGGTGGCGAGTGCCCGGGCAATTTCGACCCGCCGCCGCTCACCCCCTGACAGGCTCATGCCGACATTGTTGCGGATATGGGTAATATGCAGCTCCTCCAGGAGCGATTCCAGGTGGTCCCCGCGCTCGCTGCGTTCCAGATCCGCTCGCGTTTCAAGGATCGCCAGGATGTTTTCGGCAACAGTGAGCTTGCGAAAGATGGATGCCTCCTGCGGAAGGTAGCCGACACCCCGGCGTGCCCGGCGGTGCATGGGATGGCGGGTGAGATCCTCCTCGTCGAGAAGGATATGCCCGGCATCACAGGGAACGAGCCCCACGATCATGTAAAAGCAGGTGGTTTTGCCGGCGCCGTTGGGACCGAGCAGTCCGACCACTTCGCCGCTGTAGATTTCGACAGAAACGTCGTCGACTACGGTTTTGGAACGATACTGTTTGGCCAGCCCGAGTCCGGCCAGACGTGCCGGCTGCGCGGCTGGAGCGGTCATGGCGAATCATTCTCCTTGTCCTTTCTGGGCTGGATTACTGCGCGCACCCGATCATCATCGCCGCTGGTGGCGTGAACGATGCTTTCTACGGTATCGAAGACAATACGTTCGCCCAGAAATTCATCATTGCCCCGCCAGACATGGCCTTGCCCGACAAGATAGGCCTTCTCGGCATCGGCATCGTATTCGATGCGCAGTGCCTCGCCGCGCACCTCGTGTGCGGCCCCGTCCGGCTGCTGTCGGAAGGTGGCGGGTTTGCCTTCACCCTCCATGCGATTTACCTCACCGTTTTCGTGATAGACAATCAACTCTTCGGCGGTGAGTTCCATACTGCCCTGGGTTACATTGACATCGCCGGTGTAGACACTGACTCCGGTTTTTTCGTTGATCTCGACGCTGGCGGCACGAATATGGATCGGCTGTTCGCGATCGCTGGAGAGCGCCCATGCAATGGATGGGGCGAACACTAGCAGGAGCCAGAATAGATTAGCGGCGGATCGGTTCATGGGTTCCAGTCACCTCGGAAAGCAGTTCAAGACGCTGTTGCACAAAGTAAGCCCGCATTCCCACTCCATCGATTTGAGTCTGCGGTCCCGTGATCGTTACCGGGGCATCGGTCTCCGCATAATTCTTCTGCGGGTATATCTGGATATGCTCGGTTTCCAACATGCGTGGAGGGCTGCCGGTTTCGCCCGGCTGATGGATTTCCACATTGCCGTTAAGGTACACCACTTCGCCCCCGGGGCCTACCCGGCCGCCATCGGCGCGGGCATGCCAGTTTGCCTCACCATCCCCATAGAGCAGGATACGCGGCTGCATTAGCACGGCCGTATCCGTATCAGGATAGTGCTCCATACGCATGGCAGAGAGCCGGTACTCGGGCTGACCTTTCGGTCCCATTGTGGTGGCGGTGAAATCCGTCAGAAAGTAATCGGGAATCTGGCGACGGACCTGTTCACGCCTCTCTCGCTTGTCTTCAGCCTGCCGGGAGAGCCAGTTGCTCAACAGGAGAGCCCCCAAAGCGAATAACACCAAGAGTAGAACGCGACGATTCATCGCAGATAGGGAACAAGCTGCGCGTCCAGAGTGCCCTGCGCCTCCATAATGAGTTCACAAGTATCCCGGCCCGCGCCCCGGCCGCCTCCATTGGGGGTGACCCAGTGACTGTGTTTCTTGACCAGTGTATGGGCGTCCTGAACCGCCACTGCCAGACCGACCCGCCGCATGACCGGAAGGTCCATGATATCGTCACCCACATAGGCGACCTCTTCGGCAAGCACTCCGGTGGCTGCAAGCAGGTCCTCGAAGGCCGGAAGTTTTTCCATACGCCCCTGGTAGACGTGCCGAATTCCGAGGCTTTCCATGCGCAGCCTGACCACTTCCGAGGTGCGGCCGGTGATGATGCCGATCTCGACGCCGCTGGCCTGCAGGATTTTCATGCCGTGACCGTCACGCGAATAGAAGGCCTTGTATTCCTGGCCATCATCGCCGATGAACAGACTGCCATCGGTCAGCACACCGTCGACATCAAAGATCACCAGGCGGATTCGGGCGGCTTTTTCCAGTATATCCTGCATAATCAATTACTCACTTCGTTCGCGAGGTTCTAGCAGCCTGTCGGACTTAGGTGCCCGTCTGCCTATACCACGCCGGCCCGCAGCAGATCGTGCATATTGAGCGCGCCCAGCAGCTTTCCCTCATCGTCCACCACCGGTAACGCGTTGATCTTGCCGGACTCCATTATCTTCAAAGCCTCCGCGGCCAACATGGCGGGGCGGGCGGTGATGCCGCCCTGGTGCATGACCTCGGCAATCGGCAAGTTGGAAAAATGGAAGTCGCCGTGGTCCAAAAGGCGGCGCAGGTCGCCATCGGTGAAGATGCCGATCAGCCGCTCTTCGGCATCTACGACCGAGGTCATTCCCAGGCCCTTCTGGGTCATCTCCACCAGTGCCTCGGAAAGGCGTGCCTTTTCATGGACCCGCGGCGATGCTTCACCGGTATGCATCAAATCCTCGATTCGCAACAGCAGACGCCGGCCCAGTGTGCCCGCCGGATGAGAACGGGCGAAATCCTCGGCGGTAAAGCCACGTGACTCCAGCAGGGCCACGGCCATGGCATCGCCCATGGCCAGGGTCGCAGTGGTACTGGCCGTCGGCGCCAGACCCAGCGGACACGCCTCTTTTTCCACCGAGACGTCGATGTGCACGGTTGCGGTCTGCGCAAGACGTGAAGCCGGTTTTCCGGTAAAGGCGATCATCGGAACGGCCAGCCGCTTGATGAGCGGCAGGATGGTCAGCAGTTCGTCGGTTTCCCCGGAATTCGACAGCGCCAGCACTAGGTCCTTGGGCGTGATCATCCCCAGATCACCATGGCTGGCTTCGCCGGGATGCACGAAAAAGGCCGGAGTGCCGGTGCTGGCCAGGGTGGCGGCAATTTTGGCCCCGATATGGCCCGATTTTCCCATGCCCGTGACTACCACCCGCCCTTCACAGGCCAACATCAGTCGGCATGCAGTGGCGAATTCACCATCAAGACGCTCCGCCAGACAGGCTACTGCATGGGCCTCGGTCTCAAGCACCGCGCGGCCCAGGTTGCAAAGACGGACGTCGTCGGCCGTTCGTGGTGTGCCAGTGTGCTGTTTCATGTCAAATGGCACTTTCAGAGCCATGCCTCCGGGTAGCCAAGCTCGGTGAGTTTGGCGCTGAGCTGACCCCGGTCCAGAGTATCCCCTTTTACGGTGACCGTGCCGCCCTCAACCATCACCTCGACATCGCTGACACCGGGTAACGCTTTTAGCCCGGTTTCGATATTGCTCGCGCAACCGGCACATTTTACGTTTTGCACGGTGAATTGTTCGGTCTGCATCGTTAACCTCTAATTTGTGAATTGTGCGGTCATCAGACGGCACCCTGAACGCTCTCATACAGCAGCCACATGTAGCCGACGTAGGCGGCTAGCAGGATACCGCCTTCGGTGCGGCTGATATGGCCGGGTTTACGGAATCCGTAGGCCATGGCGAACAGCGCTATGCTAAGGCCGATCATGATCGGGTAGTCGCGGGTGAGAACATCTCCCTGAAGCACGGCAGGGTGAATCAACCCGGGCATGCCCAGCACGGCCAGCAGGTTGAACATATTGGAGCCCAAGACGTTGCCGATAGCAATGTCGTGTTCTCCCTTCAACGCGCTCATGATCGAGGCAGCCAGTTCCGGGAGGCTGGTGCCCAGGGCGACGATGGTCAGCCCGATAATCAGATCCGGCACCTCGAGCCACTGGGCGATATTGACCGCGCCCCAGACCAGCAGCCGTGAACTGCCAACCAGCACCATTATGCCCACCACCAGCCAGAATATCGCCTTGGCGGTGCCCATTTCCGGAGGAAGTTCGTTGCTGTACTCGGCATCCAGCGGGTCGGCTTCCCCGCCAGCACGCTGCTGAAGGGCAAGGGTAACGATCCAGTAGATGACCAAGCCCATGCCCAGCACCAGGAGCGTACCATCAAGCCGCCCCAGGTGCCCGTCCAGCAGCAGTCCCAGAGCGATCAGCATTACCACCAGCAGTAGCGGGAATTCGCGGCGCAAGGTCTCCGAACGTACCGCAAGTGGCGTAATCACCGCCGTCGCGCCCAGCACCAGCGCAATGTTGGTGATATTGGAACCGATTGCGTTGCCGACCCCCATATCCGGGCTGCCGGCCCAGGCGGCAGTGGCGGATACCAGTATTTCCGGGGCGGAGGTGCCTACCCCGACCACGGTCAGGCCGATCACCATGGGTGTGATGCCCAGGTTGCGGGCGATTGCGGCTGCGCCTTCCACGAAGCGATCGGCACCCCACACCAGCAGGGCGAAACCGGCCAGTACGGCGAGTGAAGATGACAGCAGCATGACGTCTCCGGAAAGGGTCGTTAGGGCGCGCCGCCGGAATCGGGGCTGTCCAGGAACGAATCATCATCCAGGAAGGAATCGTCCAGAAACGGATCCGAGTCCATCATCGGCGGGCTGCCGTCGTGGACCAGGCTCTGTCGTCGCTGCAGGTAGGAATCCCGCATGAATCCGTAGGGATCCAGTGCGGCCTCCTCAAGCACGCGGCTGGCACGCAGCAGTCCGGCACGCGTATCCACCGCTTCCAGGCCAATCAGGCTCCAGCGGGTAGTCTCGTCATCCAACCGGTACACGGGATAGGCGTAGCCATCCGGGATCCGACCGAAGCCGTCGCGCAGCGTGCTGGGTCCGAGGAACGGCAGCACCAGATAGGGGCCGCTTCCCAGACCCCAGTAACCCAGCGTCTGTCCAAAGTCTTCGTTATGCTTGGGGAAATCCATTGGCGTGGCCACGTCGATAAGTCCGCCCAACCCCACCGTGGTGTTGAAGGTTATGCGGCCTGCGTCGGAGACCGCCTGCTTGAATTTGAACTGAAGCAGATTGTTGACGAGGTTGACCACGTCGCCGAGATTGCCGAAGAAATTGGAAATGCCGCGGTTGACCGGCCTGGGAAGCACATCCTGATAGGTCTGGGCGACAGGCTTGAGCAGCGTCCGATCAAAGGTGTCATTGAAACGGTAGACGGCTCGGTTGAAGCCTTCCAGCGGATCGTGGGGCTCCTCGGGCCAGGCTTCCTGTGCGCCGGCAGCGCCGGCAAGCAGAAACAGTACTCCGGCCATGGCCGTTGTGCGGGTTGGCAGCACCTGATTATTCCTTCTTTCCCGGACTCTAAGGACGCGCATTATCCGCAGGCGGGGGTGTGGTGATCAAGGCCGATGGCGACTTGGCGTGATTCTCTGCAAAGCTCCGGGTGTTCGGGAGGGCAGGTTTGTCCCGTCCAGGGCCTCTTGCTATGGAGCCAGAGCAGGGTAAACGCATACTCCCATTTTTGATGCCGGCGAGCGAACCAAGTCCTTGATAGCCGATACGCTGTGAATACGACCTACAGGGATGTAGGAAGTGAAGATGATGCAGGAGCAATCATCTTTCATCCGTGTATGCTCGAGGGCAGCATCCCTCGACAAGTGTGCTCCTGCATTGTCTAACACCGCCATCCCTGGCGGCGTGCTGCCGACGACCTGCTATCAAGGACTTACACCGCTCGCTTCAAAGTAGGCGGTTGCCCTGGGAGCCAGAGGCAGGCAGGTTATCATTGCCGCGGTTTACAGAATAGCAGGAGAACCTTCGTGCGGATTGGGGCCTATGGTTGGGACCATGACAGGTGGCAGGGGCGTTTTTACCCGGATGATCTGCCCGGGGATTGGCGCCTTGGCTATTACGCCGGTGAATTTTCGGCGGTGGTGGTGCCAGTGCCCGATTGGCTTGGACTGACTCGGGAGCGGGCCGACGAATGGCGTGATGATACCGGTGAAGACTTCCGTTTCTATCTGGAGTTGCCGAGCGAAGAGGCGGCATCGATCGATCCCGGCCGGTTGCTCGCACTTGCGGCGCTTGTGGGTGAACGCCTGGGTGGGTTCGTCGCCGATTCCGGGTGTGAGCCTCCCCCGCGGATTGCTTTTGGCGCAGGATGGGCCGAGCTTGCTCCGGTTTGTCTGATTGCCGCACCGGAGTATGCAGACGAGCGGGTGGATATCTGCTCGTCCGACGGAAGGAGTTGCCGCGGACCGGGGCGGCTGGCCATTCGGCGCTGCACAGGGAGCCGTGTCGAGTCGCGGGCACTTCGGGAAATGCTGGAGCTGCTTGCCGCCAGCGGAGCGGGAGAGGGGTTGCTGTGGTGCGGCCGGGAACCCGACGCCCTGGAGATGATGCATCAGGCACGGGTCATTGCCGATCTGCTGGGCGTATAGGGTCTCGTTACCCGTATTGTGACGCTTGTCCCAAGGCGGGGTTGCACCGTTGCTGCAGCCAGGGTAAGCGCATACCCCCATTTTTGATGCCGGCGAGCGAACCAAGTCCTTGATAGCCGGTACGCTGTGAATACGACCTACAGGGATGTAGGAAGTGAAGATTATGCAGGAGCAATCATCTTTCATCCGTGTACGCTCGAGGGCAGCATCCCTCGACAAGTGTGCTCCTGCATTGTCTAACACCGCCATCCCTGGCGGCGTGCTGCCGACGACCTGCTATCAAGGAGTGACACCGCTCGCTTCTAAAATATGCGGGGCCCTGTTGCTGCGGCATGGCGAGTTGACGCTCGGGCAGTCGATGTTAGACACTGTGCTGCTAACAAGAAAAAGGGGTTGGCATGTCCCCGGACATTGAGCCATTGGTGAGTATCCGCGACCTGCATTTCGCGCGCGGGCGCAAGACGATCTTTGACGGCGTGGACATCGATATCCGTCGCGGACAGGTCACCGCGATCATGGGGCCCAGCGGCACCGGCAAGACGACGCTGTTGCGCCTGATTGGTGGGCAGCTCCGGCCCGATAAGGGAAGCGTGCGCGTCGACGGCCTGGAAGTGCCGAAGCTCCGTACCCGGGAGTTGTACCGGCTGCGTCAGCGCATGGGCATGCTGTTCCAGAGCGGGGCACTACTCACCGATCTCAACGTCTTCGATAATGTGGCCTTTCCCCTGCGCGAGCACACCGATCTGCCGGAATCGATGATTCGGGACCTGGTGTTGATGAAACTGGAGGCCGTCGGTCTGCGAGGCGCGCGCGGGCTCACGACCGCTGAGCTTTCGGGGGGGATGGCACGGCGGGTAGCACTGGCCCGGGCGATTGCCCTGGATCCGATGATGATTCTGTATGACGAGCCGTTCACCGGGCAGGACCCCATCTCCATGGGGGTACTGGTCAAGCTCATTCGGGAGCTGAACGACGCCCTGGGATTGACCAGTGTCATCGTTTCCCATGACGTGCAGGAGACCTCGGCCATCGCCGATGACATCTACCTGCTTTCGGACGGCAAGGTGGTCGCCCACGGCAGCCCGGGCGAGCTCGAACACTACGATTCCGAGTGGGCCCGCCAGTTCCTCAAGGCCCTGCCCGACGGGCCGGTGCCATTCCACTATCCGGCGCCCGACTTCGCTGAAGACCTCCTGGCCGGGAGTGAAGGGGGCCGTGCATGGCAATAAAGGGACCCGCCGGCTGGTTCCAGGCTCTGGGCGCCAGCGCATTGGGCTTTTTCGAGCGGCTCGGACGCGGTCATCTTCTGCTGTTTTCGATCCTGGGTCGCCTGCCGGCCCTGGTGCCGCGTTTCGGACTGGTGGTGCAGCAGATCTACAGCGTCGGCGTACTCTCGCTGCTGATTATTCTGGTCTCGGGCCTCTTCGTCGGGATGGTGCTGGGTCTACAGGGTTACTACACGCTGGTGGATTTCGGGGCCGAGCAGTCCCTGGGGACCGTCGTGGCGCTGACGCTGGTGCGCGAGCTGGGACCGGTGGTGGCCGCGCTGCTGTTCGCCGGTCGCGCCGGATCGGCCCTGACCGCGGAGATCGGGCTGATGAAGGCGACCGAGCAACTCTCCGGAATGGAGATGATGGCGGTGGATCCCATCAAGCGGACGCTGGCCCCACGTTTCCTGGCGGGCTTTCTCTCCCTGCCTCTGCTGGCGGCGATTTTCAGTGCCATCGGCATCATGGGCGGCTATATCGTGGGGGTACAACTGCTGGGTGTCGATGAGGGTGCCTACTGGTCGCAGATGCAAAACAGCGTCAACTTTTGGGATGACATCATCAATGGTGTCATCAAGAGTCTGGCATTCGGCTTTGTGGCCTCGTGGATCGCGGTTTTCGAGGGTTATGACGCCGTACCGACCTCCGAGGGGGTGAGCCGGGCCACGACCCGTACGGTGGTTCACACCTCTCTGGCGGTGCTGGGATTGGATTTCATTTTGACGGCTTTGATGTTCGGGGAACCCTGATGCGGACGATTGAGATTTGGGTGGGAGTATTCGTGGCCGGTGGGCTGGCGGCGCTTTTCATGCTGGCAATGCAGGTGAGCAACCTGACGTCGGTTGGTGAAACGGACGGCTACGAGATCAAGGCCCGCTTCGACAACATCAGCGGGCTGAATGTCCGCTCGCCGGTCACCATGGCCGGTGTGCGTATCGGGCGGGTGGTCGATATCGACTTCGATGAGAAGACCTTCGAGGCGGTGGTCAGCATGCGCATCGAGTCGCAGTACGACCAGTTGCCCGAGGACAGCAGCGCCTCGGTATTCACCTCCGGCTTGCTGGGAGAGAAATATATCGGGCTGGAACCGGGCGGTGCGCTGGACAACCTTGCCGATGGGGACGTTATTCATCTGACACAGTCCTCACTGGTGTTGGAAAGGCTCATCGGCCAGTTCCTGTTCAGCCAGGGATCGGATGATTCGAAGGAGGGTGCAGAGCCATGAAACGGATTCGACGAATAGTGATCTGGGGCCTGACGGCATGGTTTTTGAGCGCGGGCCCGGTGGCGGCCCAGTCCCAATCGGCCGAGCAGGCGCAATCGCTGGTACGGGAGACCACCGATGCCGTGCTCTCCCGGCTCGAGTCCAAGCGTGAGGCCTTGCAGCAGAATCCCGAGGAGCTCTACGCCCTGATCGAAGACATTGTTCTGCCGCACTTCGATTTCGAGGCCATGTCGCGCCTTGTTCTCGCCCGGCACTGGCGTACCGCCAGCGAGGAGCAGCGTCGGCAGTTTGTGGAGGAGTTTCGGCGTCTTCTGGTGCGTACCTACGGCACGGCCCTTCTGGAATACAGTGGCGAGACGATCGATTATCGGCCGGTTCATGCCGGAGAGAATGCCGATCGGGTCAGCGTGCCCACCGAAGTCGTTTCGGACCAGGGCGGACCCTCGATCCCCATCGTATATCGGCTCCATCAGGCAAATGGCAAGTGGCTGGTCTACGACATCAGCGTGGACGGGGTTAGCCTGCTGCTCAATTACCGTAATGAATACAATACAGTAATCCGGCGGGAAGGAATGGATGCCCTGCTTGCGCGCATGTCCGGGAAGAACGGCCGGGCGCCTTCATGACGGCCGGCTTCAATGCTGATAACGGATCATGCCGGGTGGAAGGGGAGTTGACCTTCGAGACGGTGACGAAGGTCCTGAAACAGAGCGAGTCGGTGTTTAAAACTGATAGCGGCGATCTCACCATCGACCTTTCCGGTGTGACACGGGCCGACAGCGCGGGTGTTGCCTTACTGATGGAATGGATACGCCGGGCGCGGCAGGCCGGCCGGGAGCTCCGTTTTCGACAGGTCCCCGAACAGATGCTGGCGATTGCCCGCACCAGTGGAATGGAACCGCTGCTGCCAGTAGCATCGGCGGCAGCCGCGAAATCGCGTCCGGCAGGGCAGCAGGAGCGGCGGTAATCCCTCTTACTCCCTCTTACAGGCGGGACCCTTTCGCAACTCCGCCCGGAAACCGGCTCCCGCCGCTCCTCATTTTAAGGCAAAGTATGCGGCCGTCCTCATCCCGGATTCAGGACGGATGACAGGACCTTCGGGCGCGCGTTAAGATGGGCGGCTATTGTGGATTCTGGAGTCACTATGGAACCTGAAGCGGTTAAAGAGCTCATCGAAGCCGGGCTGCCGGGGTGTGATGTCACCGTCCAGGGCGATGGCAGTCACTTTGACGTCACCGCCATTGGCGAGGTTTTTGACGGGAAGTCGATGGTGGAGCAGCAGAAGATGATCTACGCCGCGTTAGGCGATCGGATCACCAGCGGCGAGATCCATGCGATAAATATCAAGTGCTACACGCCGGCCCAGTGGGCGACGGCGAGTAAGCTCAAGGTCGACTGAACGGAACGGACCTCTCTGCCGAATGGACAAACTTATTATTACCGGCGGCGCTGCTTTGAATGGTGAGATCCGCATTGCCGGCGCCAAAAACGCAGCGCTACCCATCCTTGCCGCCACTCTCTTGGCCGATGAGCCGGTGACGGTGTGCAATGTCCCCCACCTGCATGACATCACCACCACCATGGAACTGCTCGGCAATATGGGCGTCGAGCTGGTGGTGGATGAGAAGCTCAATATCGAGGTGCGCTCCTCAACCATTCGGAACTTCTACGCCCCGTATGAACTGGTGCGGACCATGCGTGCCTCCATTCTGGTGCTGGGGCCGATGCTGGCACGTTTCGGCAAGGCCGAGGTGTCGCTGCCGGGGGGCTGTGCCATTGGTTCGCGGCCGGTCAATCTGCACATCGACGGACTTCGGCAGATGGGTGCCGATATCCGCGTCGAAAACGGCTACATCAAGGCCTCCACTCCCGGCCGTCTGAAGGGCGCCAAGCTGATGATGGAACTGGTCTCGGTGACCGGTACTGAAAACTTGATGATGGCTGCGGCCCTCGCCAAGGGCACCAGTGTTATCGAGAATGCCGCACGCGAGCCGGAAGTGGTGGACCTGGCCTGCTGCCTGAATTCATTGGGTGCACGGGTCTCCGGCGCGGGTACCGACACGATCGTCATCGAGGGCGTGGAGCGCTTGCGTGGCGGAAGTTATAGCGTGCTGCCGGATCGCATTGAAACCGGCACCTACCTGGTGGCTGCGGCCATCAGTGGCGGTCGGGTCAAGCTCAAGGATACCCGGCCGGATCTTTTGGATGGTGTGCTTTCGAAGCTCACTGAAGCCGGGGCCGAAATCGAGTGTGGCGACGATTGGATCAGCCTGGACATGAAGGGCAACCGACCGCGTGCCGTCGACGTGCATACCGCCCCCTATCCGGCTTTCCCAACGGATATGCAGGCACAGTTTACGGCGATGAACTCGGTCGCCGAAGGGACGGCCACCATTACCGAAACGGTCTTCGAAAACCGTTTCATGCATGTGCAGGAGCTGCAGCGCATGGGGGCCAATATCCGGCTGGAGGGTAACACCGCCGTTATTCGCGGCGTCGAAAGGCTGACGGCCGCCCCTGTGATGGCAACCGACTTGCGCGCCTCCGCCAGCCTGGTCCTGGCCGGACTGGTGGCAGAGGGTGACACCATGGTGGATCGTATCTATCACATCGACCGCGGTTATGACTGCATCGAGGAGAAGCTCTCGCAGCTGGGTGCCTGTATTCGCCGCATTCCCGAACACCAGTATCAACGCTCGGCAATGCTGGATGTCATGCCATGAGCGAACCGCTGACCATAGCTCTCTCGAAGGGACGCATCTTCAAGGAAACGTTGCCGCTGCTTGCCCATGCAGGTATTGAGCCAGTGGATGATCCGGAGAAGAGCCGCAAGCTGATCCTGGATACCAATCGCGACGACGTGAAACTGGTGATCATCCGCGCCTCGGACGTGCCCACCTATGTCGAGTACGGGGCGGCGGACCTGGGGGTGGCCGGCAAGGACGTGCTGATGGAGCATGGCGGCGAGGGATTGTACGAGCCTCTGGATCTGAAAATCGCCCGTTGTCGCTTGATGGTAGCGGGACCGACGGATAAGCCGGAGCACGGCCGTCGCCTGAAGATAGCCACCAAATTTGTGAACAGCACCCGCCGTTACTATGCCCGCAAAGGCAAGCAGGTGGAGATCATCAAGCTTTATGGCTCAATGGAATTGGCACCGCTGGTGGGCCTGGCCGATTACATCGTCGACCTGGTCGATACCGGTAATACTTTGAAGGCGAACGGCTTGCAGCCACTGGAGCATATTGCCGATATCAGCTCCCGCCTGGTAGTGAACAAGGCCTCGATGAAGACCAAGCACGCTACCATCAAGCGATTCATCGACGACATTGCCCAAGCGGTGGAGAGCCGCGCCTAGGAACTATTCGTTCGAACTGCAAAGACGCCAAGAGCGCAAAGGCCAGTTGCAGAGCGGTGATACGCACCACGTTTAGGAAGCCTATTCGGGTTTGATGTTGCCAGGAGCCTGTCGGACTTAACACTGATCTACTGCGCAAAAGCCGGATTTGCCCATATTTTCGGATCTTTCTCGTTAAATAGACCCACTATTCGCCTCGAAAGATCGAAAAATCTGTCTCAAACCGGCATTCCCTCGCCAGATCGGTCAAGTCCGACAGGCTCCTGGCGTCAGCGTCCTCGCCGCTTGGCTCCAAGCCGTCCATCGAAAAGCATCTTGAGGCAGTTCTTTGCGGTCTTTGCGCCTTTGCGGTTAATAACACGAGTTGAAAGTAGCCATGCCGAATATCCGAAGGTTCGACACGAAGCAAGCTGATTTCTGGAGTGAGTTGGAGTCCCTGCTTTCCTGGGAGGGGGTCTCTGACGACAAGGTCAATGGCATTGTTCGCGACATCCTGAAGGCGGTCCGCGAGCGGGGCGATGCGGCGTTGGTCGAGTTGACCAATTGGCTGGACCGGATGGATGTCAAGAGCGTTCAGCAGCTGGAGATCCCCAAGGAACGGTTGGAGCGGGCGCTGGCCTCCATCTCCACCGAGCAGCGCCAGGCTCTCGAACTCTCCGCTAGTCGCGTTCGTGTCTATCACGAACATCAGAAGGGCGAATCGTGGAGCTACACCGAGCCGGATGGCACCCTGCTCGGTCAGCAGATCTCCCCCCTGGAACGCGCGGGCCTCTATGTGCCGGGCGGCAAGGCGGCCTATCCGTCCTCGGTACTGATGAATGGCATTCCGGCCAAGGTGGCCGGCGTTGGTGAGCTGATCATGGTGGTGCCGACCCCGGATGGCGAAGTCAACGACCTGGTTCTTGCCGCAGCGGCGGTGGTCGGAGTCGACCGGGTATTTGCTCTGGGGGGCGCCCAGGCCATTGCGGCCCTGGCCTACGGGACCGAAACGGTGCCCGCGGTGGACAAGATCGTCGGGCCGGGCAATATTTTTGTGGCGACCGCCAAAGGCATGGTCTACGGGACAGTCGGCATCGATATGATCGCGGGTCCCTCGGAAATACTGGTGATCTGTGACGGGGAGACGGACCCGGACTGGATCGCCATGGACCTGTTTTCCCAGGCCGAGCACGACGAAGATGCCCAATCGATCCTGGTTTGCCCCGACGGCGCCTTTCTCGACCGGGTCGGCGAAGCGATTGCACGGCTCCTGCCCACCATGGAGCGGGCGGAGATCATCCGTACCTCTCTGGAAGCGCGCGGGGCATTCATACAGGTGAAGGATATGGATGAGGCGGTGGATGTGGCCAACTTCATCGCCCCCGAACACCTGGAGTTGTCGGTTGCCGATCCGGAGGCGATGGCGCCTCGTATTCGACATGCCGGAGCCATCTTCATGGGCCGTTACACGGCTGAGGCGCTGGGCGATTACTGTGCCGGGCCCAATCACGTCCTGCCCACTTCGCGCACCGCACGCTTCTCCTCGCCCCTGGGCGTCTACGACTTCCAGAAGCGTTCCAGTCTCCTCATGTTCTCCCCCGAAGGCGCCTCGGAAATGGGTAAAATCGCTTCCACCTTCGCCCGCGGCGAAGGCCTCACCGCCCACGCCCGATCGGCCGAATATCGGATAAAGAAACATTAACCACGGGGTGCACGGGGAACACGGGGAATTGATCCGAACGTTTTATGGGTAACCGCAGAGACGCAGAGGGCACAGAGAAAACGGCTCAAGAAAATTCATTCTCTGCGTACTCTGCGGCGAACAATTCAGATCAGAAGTCCCCGTGTTCCCCGTGGTTAAAACCGACGTTATGAAAAAAGAACTCATCGAAAAGTGGGTGCGGCCCGAGATTCGGGCAATCAATGCCTATCCGGTGCCGGATCCCGGCAGGCTGATCAAGCTGGACGCCATGGAAAACCCCTACACCCTGCCGCCGGAACTCCTGGAGGAGTGGCTGCACGCGTTACGCGATGTGCCGCTCAACCGCTATCCGGATGCAAAGGCGCGCCAGCTGACCGATCGTTTGCGGGCCACGATGGATGTGCCGGCGGGGATGGACCTGCTGCTCGGCAATGGCTCGGATGAGATCATCCAGATGCTGGCTCTGGCGCTGGGCGGACCGGGGCGGACCGTACTGGCCCCCGAACCCGGGTTCGTGATGTACCGGATGATCGCCACCTTCACCGGAATGGATTATGTGGGAGTGCCGCTGCGGGAGAAGGATTTTGGCCTCGATCGGGACGCGATGCTGAAGGCCATCGATGAACATCAGCCCGCCATCGTCTATCTGGCTTACCCGAATAACCCGACGGGCAATCTTTTCGCTGAAGAGGATATGGTTGCGATTATCAGGGCCGCGCCCGGACTGGTGGTGGTCGATGAGGCCTATCACGCCTTTGCCGAACAGAGCTTCATGGGCCGCCTCGGACAGTATGACAACCTGCTGGTGATGCGCACCGTCTCCAAGCTGGGACTGGCGGGCCTTCGTCTGGGATTCCTGGCGGGCCCGCGGGAGTGGATCAGTGAACTCGACAAGGTTCGCCTGCCCTACAATATCAATGTTCTGACCCAGGCCAGTGGCGAATTCGCGCTCCGTCATGTAGCGGTGCTGGATGAACAAACCGCCCGTATTCGCCAGGAGCGGGACCGGCTGGCCTCGACGCTGGGTGATATCGGGGGCGTCACACCCTATCCCTCAGCGGCCAACTTTATCCTCTTGCGTGTGGCAGGGGATGCCGATGCGGTATTCGCGGGTTTGCAGGCGCGGGGCGTTCTCATCAAAAACCTGAACCGTGCCGGCGGGGCGCTCGCCGGCTGCCTGCGGGTGACCATCGGTACACCGGAGGAAAACAACGCTTTCCTGACAGCCCTGCGGGAGAGCCTCGGGTAAACGACGATGATGCACCGCAGAGGTGCGGAGGATACAGAGTTGAGCCCTCGGATGCTTTGCGGTCGCCTTTGCGGCGAAATGCTGTGGCTTTTGTGGCTTACCCCTTCGGGGACGCGCTCTGTACGGGCCGTTCGGCGACTTCCGTTTCTAACTCGAAGGGCTGACCATCCCGAGTTCCCCGGACGAGAAGATTATCGCCCGGACGTGCCCGGGTGATGGTGTTCAGTGCGTCGCGCAGATCGGCGACCGACTCGCCCCCGATCCGGGTCACCACATCCCCCGGCCTCAGACCGGAGCGATAGGCCGGTCCGTCGCGTAGCACGCCGGCAATAATGACACCCTCTTCACTCTCCAGCCCGAAGGATTCCGCCAGTTCGGCCGTGATCTCCTGGATCTCGATTCCCAACCAGCCGCGAGAGACGTGGCCGGTCTCGATGATCTGAGTCATACTGCCCTTGGCGAGCGTCATGGGAATGGCGAAGCCGATCCCCTGGGAGCCGCCGGTCCGGGAGAAGATGGCGGTATTGATACCGACCAATTCGCCGGTGGCGGTTATGAGGGCGCCGCCGGAGTTGCCCGGGTTAATGGCCGCGTCTGTCTGAATGAAATTTTCGAAGGTATTGATGCCCAGTTGGTTGCGTCCGGTAGCACTGGCGATTCCGAGCGTGACGGTCTGACCCACACCAAACGGATTACCAATGGCCAGTACGACATCGCCCACTTGAAGCTCCTCGGAGCGCCCCAGTGTTATGGTCGGCAGGTCTTCAAGGGCAATTTTGAGTACGGCCAGGTCCGCTTCCGGATCGGCGCCGACCACTTCGGCTTCCGCCTTGCGCCCGTCCCGCAGGGCTACACGAATGGTATCAGCGTCCTCGATGACATGATTGTTCGTCAGCACATAGCCACGCGCGTTGACGATGACGCCGGAGCCGAGCGACGACTCCCGGCGTTCCTGAGGCGGGAACTGGAGACTGTCACCGAAAAAGTGACGGAATATGGGATCGTCGAACATGCCATGGGCATCGTCCGTTGCGATCTTGCGCGTATAGATGTTGACTACAGCGGGGGCAGCGCGGGCGACGGCGTCCGCATAGGAAACCGGGCCGCTTGCGGGAGAAACGGCGGCCGAAGTGGTGCTTTCGACGATCTCCACCACCATACCGTTTTCCAGTAGCTCCGGACGCCAGAGCAGGACCACAAAGGCGGCAGCCAGCCCCACGGTAATCGACTGGAACAGGAATAACAGCGGTTTATAGCCCTTCATGAGCGGCTCCCATTGGGACGTGAGCTCCACAGTCTAACGCCTCTTCGGCAAATAACCACTGCATTCGACAACCCCGTTTTGACCCCAAGACAGGGTGAAAACCTGGAGGGAGGAGTTAACCATGGCCCGACTCAGCGATATTGTCACCTATACCGATGATCTGCTGGCGATCGATGAGTACCAGGACTACTGCCCCAACGGGCTGCAAGTCCAGGGCCGGGAGGAGGTTAACACCCTGGTTTCCGGCGTCACCGCCAGCCGCGAATTGGTGGAGCGGGCTGCACACGTGGGGGCGGACGCCCTGCTTGTCCATCACGGCTACTTCTGGAAAGGCGAAGACCCGCGGGTGATCGGCATGAAATACGAACGACTTCGATGCCTGATCGATGCCGGAATCAGCCTTATCGGTTACCATCTTCCCCTCGACGGACATCCGGAACTCGGGAACAACGCCCGCCTGGGAGCGTTATTGGGGCTGGAGACCACCGGATATTTCGGGCGTGACAATTTGGCCCGTTTCGCCGTTCTGGAAAAGGCCGTTTCCTCCATTGAACTGGCCCGGCGGCTGGAAAGCACCCTGGAGCGCGCTCCCTTGCATATCCGGGGCGCGGAACGGCCGCTTGAACGCATTGGTTGGTGTTCCGGTGCGGCTCAAGGTTTTTTGGCCGACGCTGCCGCTCTGGGGCTGGATGCATTCATAAGCGGTGAGATTTCGGAACCGACGGTGCATACTGCGCGTGAACTCGGCATCGATTATTTCGCTGCCGGGCACCATGCCACCGAACGCTACGGGGTCCAGGCCCTTGGCGGCCATCTGGCAGAACAATTCCGGATTGAGCACCACTTTATCGAGGTACCGAATCCGGTCTGAGTGCGCTGGAAAGCCGACCACCCACGGACTCCCCCCCCATGGAGGTACCTCCCAGCTTGACCTTTATTTAGACGATGGGGGAAAATGCGTGTTGGTTTTGCTCAATTACAGAATATTACTATTTTCTTGACCGCTCGCCTAAGGTGGGTGGTTTTTTGCGTTGAGTTGATTAACTGAACTTTCCAGCGAGTGGGAGAGGCTTGATGAGCACTGAAGGTGTAGACAGGGGTCGGCGCCGGTTCCTCACCACTGTTACCGCAGGCGCGGGTGCAGTGGGTGTAGGTTTTGTAGCTGCCCCTTTTGTAATTTCCATGCAGCCGAGCGCGCGTGCCCAGGCGGCCGGTGCCCCGGTTGAAGCCGATATAAGCAAGCTCGAGCCGGGTCAAATGGTGACGTACGAGTGGCGCGGCAAGCCGGTCTGGATCGTTCGCCGGAGCGAGCGCAACCTCGACGACCTGCCGTCCATGGACGAGAAGCTGCGTGACCCGGCATCCGAGCAGCCGCAGCAGCCGGAGTATGCCCAGAATCCGCAGCGCTCCATTAAGCCGGAGTACCTGGTCCTGATCGGCATTTGCACGCACCTCGGTTGTGCGCCCAGCTACCGTCCGGAGATCGCACCGGCCGATTTGGGGAGCGACTGGAGGGGTGGCTTTTTCTGTCCCTGCCACGGTTCCAAGTTTGACCTGGCTGGTCGCGTGTACTCGGGTGTGCCGGCGCCGTTGAACCTCGAGGTGCCGCCGCACAAATACCTGAGCGACACCCGAATCCTGGTGGGTGAAGATAAAGGAGCCGCCTGATGAGCGTCATGAACAGCGTAATGGGCTGGGTCGATGACCGCTTCCCGGCCTCCAAAATGTGGAAAGAGCACCTTTCCGAATACTATGCACCGAAGAATTTCAACTTCTGGTACTTCTTCGGCTCTCTCGCCCTGCTGGTGCTGGTGCTCCAGATTGTCACCGGCATCTTTCTGACCATGAGTTACAAGCCGGACGCAGCTTTTGCCTTCAGTTCTGTCGAGTACATCATGCGCGACGTGAACTGGGGTTGGTTGATCCGCTACATGCACTCCACCGGTGCCTCGGCCTTCTTCATTGTTGTCTATCTGCACATGTTCCGCGGGCTGATTTACGGCTCATACAAGCAGCCACGGGAACTGCTGTGGATCTTCGGCATGCTGATCTACCTGGCGCTGATGGCCGAGGCCTTCTTCGGTTATCTGCTGCCTTGGGGACAGATGTCCTATTGGGGCGCCCAGGTGATCGTCTCCCTGTTCGGGGCGATTCCGGTGGTAGGCGATGAGCTGTCGCTGTGGATTCGTGGTGACTTCGTGATTTCCGACGTTACCCTGAACCGCTTCTTTGCTTTCCATGTCATCGCAGTGCCGTTCGTACTGGTTGCCTTGGTCGTGGCCCATGTCCTTGCCCTGCACGAAGTCGGCTCCAACAACCCCGACGGCGTGGAAATCAAGAAGAACAAGGACGAGAACGGCATCCCGAAAGATGGCATTCCGTTCCACCCTTACTACACGGTCAAGGACATTGTCGGCGTCGTCGTTTTCCTGATGTTCTTCTCCATTGTGGTGTTCTTCGTGCCGGAGATGGGCGGTTATTTCCTTGAGCACGCCAACTTCGAGCCGGCCGACCCGCTGAAGACTCCGCTGCATATCGCGCCGGTCTGGTACTTCACGCCGTTCTACGCCATCCTGCGCGCCATTCCCGACAAGTTCCTGGGTGTGGTCACCATGGGTGCCGCAGTGGTCATACTGTTCTTCCTGCCATGGCTCGATCGCAACCCGGTCAAGTCCATCCGCTATCGTGGCTGGCAGTACAAGGTGATGCTGACCCTGTTTGTGATTGCCTTCGTCGTGCTGGGTTACCTGGGTATGGAGGCGCCATCGCCGGTCAAAACGTTTATCGCCCAGGTTGCGACGGCTATCTACTTCGCGTTCTTCCTGCTGATGCCCATCTACACGAAGATGGAAAAGAACAAGCCGGTTCCGGAAAGGGTGACGCAATGAAAAAGTTTATCTATGCACTACTGATCGCGGCGCTGCCCGGACTGACCATCGCAGCCGGTGGTGTCCAGTTGGACAAGGCCCCCGTCGACTTGCATGACAAGGCCTCCCTGCAGCGGGGTGCCCAGTTGTTCGCCAACTACTGTCTGAGCTGCCACTCGGCCCAGTACATGCGTTTTAACCGCATGGCTCGGGACCTGGAAATGAGTGACGAGCAGGTCCGGGAGAATCTGATGTTCACCACTGACAAGGTGGGCGAAACCATGAACGTGGCTATGCCTGAGGACCAGGCCGAAACCTGGTTCGGCACGGCACCGCCGGACCTCTCGGTGCTGGCCCGGGCCCGGGGTGCGGACTACCTCTACACCTATTTCCGTAGCTTTTATGTCGATGATTCGCGGCCGTTTGGCGTCAATAATGCCGTTTTTCCGGATGTCGGCATGCCGCATGCGCTGTGGGAGTTGGAGGGTCTGAAGAAACCCGTCCTGGAGACGGTGGTTCACGGCGATCAGGAGACCCAGGTAATCACCGGCTACCAACAGGTTACCGAGGGCAGCATGACCGAGGCCGAGTACGACCGTGCCGCCGCTGACCTGACGAACTTCATGGTCTACATAGCGGAACCGATCCGTACCGAGCGTGAACGTCTCGGCTGGTGGGTATTGGGCTTCCTGGGCGTGTTCTTCGTTTTCGCTTATCTGTTGAAGAAGGAGTACTGGCGCGACATCCACTGACGCCGGGTGGGGGCCGGTGTGCTATACTGCCTGACCGGCCCGTGGTTTTCTTGAAAGCGGCGCGCCGCATATATTGGTTGACCCAGGGGTTTGGGCCCATAGCCCAAACCCCCGTTCGTTTGATAGCAAGGAGAACTTCCCATGGGGGTGGTCGCCAACCGACGTTCCGTTATGACGCTTTTTTCCGGTGACAATGACATTTACAGTCATCGGGTGAGAATCGTCCTCGCGGAGAAGGGGATCAATGTCGATATCGTCAACGTTGATCTCAATAACCTTCCAGAAGACCTGATCGACCTGAATCCTTACAACTCGGTTCCCACGCTGGTGGACCGTGATCTGGTGCTTTACCATTCCCAGATCATTATGGAGTATCTGGACGAGCGTTTTCCTCATCCGCCACTGATGCCTGTGGACCCGGTATCCAGGGCCAACAATCGGATGATGCTCTATCGAATCGAGAAGGATCTTTACAGCTACATCGATGTGCTGGAAAACGGTCCCGAAAAGTCGGCCGTCAAGGCACGCAAGGAAATTAGGGACAGTCTCGTGGTGGTCAGTCCCGTTTTCGAGCAAAAGCCCTTTTTCATGGCGGATGACTTTTCGTTGGTTGATTGCAGTCTCGCACCGCTGCTGTGGCGTCTGCCGGCCTACAACATCAGCCTGCCAAAACAGGCGGCACCGCTGGTGGCGTATGCCGAGCGGCTATTTGGGCGTGATTCATTCCAGGCTAGTCTCAGCGAAGCGGAGCGTGAGCTTCGAAGCTGAAGTCCGACCGGTGCGGGGCAAACGGCCCCGCACTCGCATCGCCATCCTTCGTTCCAATCCCAATCCAGAGTTGCCATGACTCCAAGTCGTCCCTATCTGCTGCGTGCCCTCTATGAGTGGATTCTCGACAACGGCATGACGCCGTATCTATTAATCGATGCCGAGCAGGAGAATGTCGAAGTCCCCAAACAGTTCGTGGAAAATGGCAAGATCGTTTTCAATGTAAGCCCCTCGGCCGTCCGAAACCTGGAGCTGGGCAATGATTGGGTCTTGCTGGATGCCCGTTTCTCCGGTAGCCCGATGCAGGTCAATGTGCCGATTATGGCCGTACTTGCGATCTATGCCCGCGAAAACGGCAAAGGCATGGTTTTCACGGATGAGGAGGGCGGCGATCAGCCGCCGCCATCACCTCCCGGGGGAGGGGATGACGGTGACAAGCCGAAACGGCCGAGCCTCAAGGTGGTGAAATAGGGGCTAAAGGAAGAAGAGCTTTGCACCGCAGAGGCGCGGAGTACGCGGAGTGAATCCAATAAAAACTCTGAACCTCTGCGCACTCTGCGTCTCTGCGGTGCCTTCCTGGCTTGCGTCTATTCGAGTGGCGGGAGTTTCTTGCCGGGATTGAGGATGCCGCGCGGGTCGAACTGGGCCTTGATGCGATGCATGAGGTCGAGGGCTACGGGGTCGGTCTCACGCACAACATAGTCGCGTTTGTCGAGGCCGATGCCATGTTCCCCCGACAGGGTGCCATCAAGGCCCAGTACCATATCGAAGATGTCGGAGAGGCACTCGGCTGCGGCGCCCATCTGACTCGGATCATCGGGATCGACCAGAAGATTGACATGGATATTGCCATTGCCCGCGTGGCCGAAATTGACGATAGTGATGCCGTAGTGGCGGCCCAGGTCGTTCAAGCCGTCAATCAGGTCCGGCATTCGGGAGACGGGTACCACCACATCTTCATTGATCTTCTTCGGGGCTACATTCCGCAGGGCCGGTGAAAGGGCCTTACGCATTTGCCAGAGTGCCTGAATCTCCCCGGCGTTACGCGCTTCGATCAGCTCCAGACAGTCCACGTTGCGGGCAGCCTCCGCCACCGCATCGGCGGCGTGGTCGATACAAGCCGCGGGGCCGTCCACTTCGATCATCAGCAGGGCGCCGACCTCTTCGGGAATGGTGATTTTGGAGTAGTTGCGGATCATGCCGATGGCGCCCTCGTCCATGAACTCCAGGGCGCAGGGGGTGACCGGCTGGGCCATGATGCGGGCAACGGCTTCGGCTGCGGTTCGGGTACTCCGGTAAAGGGCCCTCAGCGTCCGGCGCGCTTCAGGAAGCGGTGACAGCTTCAAGGTGGCCTCGGTGATCACCCCGAGGGTTCCCTCGGAGCCCAGCAGCAGCCGGGTAAGGTCGTATCCGACCACCCCCTTGGTGGTGTAGACGCCGGTACGCAGGGGCCGGCCATCCCCCGTCACGCCGCGTAAACCCAGGGTATTCTCGCGCGGGGTGCCGTACTTGACGGCCCGGGGGCCGGCGGCGTTGCAGGAGAGATTGCCGCCGATCGTGCAGACGGCGGCGCTGGTGGGATCGGGGGGCCAGAAAAATCCATACTCAGCGGCGGCTTGCTGGACGGCCTGATTGGTCGCCCCCGGTTGCGTCACCAGGACCCGGTTGTCCGGGTCCACTTGGATAATCCGATCGAGCCGTTCGGTGGAGAGCACCAGCCCTCCTGCGATGGGAACAGCGGCTCCGGCGGTGCCGGTGCCGCGACCGCGCACCACCAGAGACAGGTTTGATTCATTACACAGGGCCACGACGGCGGCGACTTCAACGGCATTTGCGGGCAAAGCGACGGCGAGAGGAGTGCAATGCCGGCGGCTGTTGTCGTAGCCGTAGGTCCAGCGATCCGCGGTCTCCAGTAGCAGCCCGTCGGTTCCGAGGATTTCCAGGAACCGCTGGCGTTGGGCTTCGGCTAGCCGAGCGTCATTCAAGTGCGGCAAAATCAATCGAGATATTCAAAGGCGCGGACGATGCGCTTGACGCCATTGGTGTCGCTGGCGATGGATGTGGCGAGATTGGATTCGCCGCGGGTGACGATCCCCATCAGGTAGACCGTCCCGCTCTCGGTAAAGACCTTGATACGGGTACCGTCGACGGCCTCGTTGGCCAGCAGTTTGGTCTTCACCTTGGTGGTGATCCAGCTGTCCCTGGTGCGCGCGCCTATCCTGGCCAGTTCCCTCACCTCGATTTCGTTGTGGACTTTGCGGACCCCGGGAATGTCGGACACGTATTCTTCGGCGCGGCGACGCAATTCCGCGGTGCGTGTCTCGCCGCTCAGGAGAAGCACGCCATTAAAGCTGACGGTGTTGATGTGGGCGTTTTCCGGCTCGGCCAGCTCGGCGTCCCGTGTCATTCGGGCGAACGCTTTCATTTCGATGGCCTGATCATCGATCTGACTACCTGCTGTGCGCCGGTCGTGGGCCGCCATGGCTCCGCTGCCGGTGGCACCCGCCAACAGCACCGGAGTGGCACAGCCGTACAACAGGCTACCAAGCAGGGCGATGAGTGCCATTCTGATAGCGGTCATGTTCAGTTTTCCTCTCCGAAGAGCTGTGTATCGATTAGGTCACAAAGGCAGTGGATGATCAGCAGGTGTACCTCCTGGATCCGGGCCGTGGAGTTCTCGGGTACGCGGATCTCGGCATCATGCCCGGTCAGTTTTCCGGCCAGGCTTCCCCCATCCTTACCGGTGAGTGCCATTACACTCATCTCCCTGTCGTGGGCCGCCTCGACGGCACGCAGTATGTTCGCCGAATTGCCGCTGGTGGAAATGGCCAACAGAACGTCGCCCGGCTGTCCGAGAGCACGGATCTGCTTGGCAAAGATTTCATGGTAGTGGTAGTCATTGGCAATCGACGTTAGCGTCGATGTGTCGGTGGTCAGCGCCATCGCTGGCAGTGCCGGCCGCTCTCTTTCGAAACGGTTGAGCATTTCCGAAGAGAAATGTTGTGCATCTCCCGCCGAACCCCCATTGCCGCAACTCAACACTTTATTGCCTGCCAGCAGTCGTTCGCCAATCTTCCTGGCCGCTTGGGCGATAACCGGTGCCAACGGCTCCGCCGCCTCCTGCTTGGTGCGAATGCTGTCCGCGAATAGTCTTTTTACTCGTTCAGCCGTGTCCATTGATGCGATCTCTATCCCGTTACGGTAATGGCATTTCGTAGCCATTCGATATCATTGTCGCCCGCGGCTCCCATTGCCATCACATCGAAACGGCAAAGACTTTCCGTCTGGCGGTGCCGTTGCAGGTAATGGTGTGCGGTGTTGATGAGGCGCCTCTGCTTGCGTGCATCGACGCTGGCAGCGGCTCCGCCGAAGCTTCGGTGGCTGCGAAAGCGCACCTCTACGAACACCAGGGTGTGGCGGTCTTGCATGACCAGATCGATTTCTCCACAGCGGCAGCGGTAGTTCTGTTCCAGCAGTCGAAGCCCCTGAGCGGTGAGATACCGGAGCGCCAGTTCTTCCGCGTGTTGTCCCCGGGCGTGTGTAGTTTCACTCTTGGCCATCGTCGATTTCGATCGGCTCGGCGAACAGGGTGCGTGGCAGCACCTGGGGTTCGCCACGTTGAAATCGTGCCCAGACCAGTTGCCGCTGGATGCGGTTGTCAGGGGCGACATGAAGATTGCCCGTTTCACCCTGGAAACGGTCGTTGGGATAGCGATCCAGCAGCCTCAGGCGCGGGACCAGAAGGTAGGCATCCAAACCCAGTGCCACTAGCCGCTGCAGCGAACCGGTGTGTTGTTTCAATACCTTGCGGACTTCCCGGCGCAAGGGGGCGTGGGGCGTTTCGGCATTCAGTGTCCAGGGGGTATCGCCGAATATGATGCCTTCCATGTCCCGGTCCTGGGCTGCATTGATGTGGCCCGTATAGAGATGTGAAGTGGCATAGATCGGGAGCCCGATCGCACGATGGTAGCGGAGTTGTGGACGAATCAGACGCGCCTGGCGGGGAAAAGCGGCGAGGAACACAAAATCGATGTCTTGACGTCGATACGCCTCGAATTCGACTTGCCGGCCGATGGCATCCCGCACTGCGATACTTCGCCTTTCACTGGCATCAATGCTCAGCATTCTCTTGATGGGGCCGGAAAAATCGCTTTCCTCCGCATCATACTTGGAGGTCGAGGCGGTTTTTCCGCCCAGCTCCTCCCAGCGTTCAAGGAATGAGGCGTGCACTCGCTCGCCCCAGGCTCCCGCGGGTGCCAGAATCGCTGCGTTGTTATGGCCCTCGAGCCACGCCAGTTCGGCGATCTGACGCGCTTCTGTCTCCGGTGCCAGGCTGAACTGGAACAGGGAGTCGGAGGCAGCCGGTTCGGCGCGATTGAGGGCGATCGTCGGCACCGGTAATTGCTCCTCCCGGGCGAGAACCCGGACCGCCTCTTTTCCCAGCGGACCGATGACGAATTCGGCGCCTTGATTAACCGCCGCATCATATTGTGCAAGGACCTCGTCGGCGGAGCCTTCATCGTAGAAGCGCAGGGTGACGTCGTGGCGTTGAGCGCTGTCATAATGGGCCGCCAGGATGCCGTCGCGAATTGCTTCCCCCGCCTGCGCGAAGCGGCCGTCAAGGGGCAACAGGACGGCGATGTGATTCGGCCGTACCGCCAGTGCCTTACTCTTGACCTCGATGGCTTTCAGCATCGGCTCGAGGACGGGGTGGCCGGGGTAGCGCTGCCGCCACAGTTCAATGCGCTCGGCAATGTGAACGGATGGCTGCCGGGTATCCTTGGCGATGCTTGCCAGCTCCATCCAGCCGCTCAGCACACTGGGTGGCGGGCGCACGCGTAGCTGCTCGAGTGCCTGATTGGACAGGTTTGAAAGTGCCTCCCAAATGACCAGCTGGTTGGCTTCGATGTCCCTTATCTCGGTGAGAAAAAGTTCACGTTCGATCGATTCGCGGGCTGCTTCGAGGTGATTGCCGAGTTTACCGAAGGCGCGCGCGCGGAGTTGGTGGAACTGGGCGTGCAGGGCGGTCTCGCTCTCCGGTGCGGCTGGCTCGGCAAGTAGAGAAAGTGCCAGATCCGGGTCGTCCGAGAGCACCACGGTGGCCTGGAGCAGCTGGTGCTGCATTGCCAGATCGGCCGGGAGTCCGCTGCTGTCGACTGACTGCAAAAGGCGCATTGCCGGACCTGCAAGTCCAGCCTGAATCAGGGCCTGTACGGACTTCAGACGGTACTCCTCGCGCCGGGGGAACCGGGCACGTTCGGCAAGGCCTTCATAAAGGCGGGCGGCGGCGTGATAGTCACCCGACTCTAAGGCTTGCTCAGCGGCTGCTTTGTCTGAGGCTGGCTCTGGCGTCACCGGGGCTCCGGCACAGCCGGCTAGAAGGATCAGTATTGGCACTACCCTGAAAATCGCGCGCATAGATATGTATAGTTAGTAGTTTGCGGGGTCGATCATAAGGCGGCGGGAAATCGTACGCCGTGCGGAAAGACACAGTATGTTAATGGGGTGAGATGGTGTCAATTGAAGCGGGAATTCTCTATGTCGTGGCGACCCCCATCGGCAATCGGGCCGATATGTCGCCGCGCGCCATTGAAACTCTCAAGGGGGTCGACCGGATCGCGGCCGAGGATACTCGGCGCAGCAAGCCACTACTGCGTGATTTCGGGATCGATACGCCGCTTATTCCTTTTCACGAGCACAACGAACGGCGTATCGGTCCGGAGCTGATCGGGAAAATCGCATCCGGAGAGTCCATTGCCTTGATTTCCGATGCCGGGACACCCCTGGTAAGCGATCCCGGCTACCATCTGACCCGTGCTGCCCTCGAGGCCGGTCTGCGTGTAGTCCCGATTCCCGGGCCCAGTGCCCCCATCGCCGGCCTCTCGGTGGCGGGGCTGCCTACCGATCGTTTCCTGTTCGTCGGTTTTCTGCCCCCGAAGCCGGGCCAGCGGAGGAAGGAGCTGGAACGGTTGCGCGAATTGACAGTCACGCTGGTGTTTTTCGAGGCGCCCCATCGAATCGAGGCGGCATTGGTGGATATGGCCCAGGTACTCGGTAGTGAAAGGCGGGCCACGCTGTGCCGGGAGCTGACCAAGACCTTTGAAACCGTCCACCACGACACTCTGGCCGGAGTGTGCGACTTCGTCGCTGCCGATCCCAACCAGAGAAGAGGTGAATTTGTGCTGGTAGTCGAAGGCGCGCCGGCCAAATCCGGAGAACTCGACGACGAGGCAGAGCGAGTCGCGACCATCCTGGTTGACGACCTGCCGGTGAAACAGGCCGCCGCGCTGACCGCCAGGATCACCGGGGCGAAGAAGAACGCGATCTATCAGTTTTTACTGGCTAGTGGCGAGGGATGAGTGGCGAGTGGCTAGTCGCTAGTGGCGAGTAGCGAGTGGCGAGGTACGAGGTACAAAATACATAAAGTCGGGCTTTGGCCCGTTGAACTTCGAATGACTCTCTGCCAACTAAATGGGCTCTCTCATCTCTCATCTCTCATCTCTCATCTCTCGTCTCTCATCTCTCATCTCTCATCTCTCATCTCTCATCTCTCATCTCTCATCTCTCGTCTCTCATCTCTGCCTCGCCACTCGCCACTAGCCACTAGCCCTTCGCCACTGAAACTCCTTGCAACTTTCCCCTGGATCCGGAGACTAACCCATCGGAAGCCGGCCGGGCAGTCGCTGCACTTCGGTGTGGAGGAAAGTCCGGGCTCCGCAGGGCAGGGTGCCAGGTAACGCCTGGGCGGCGAGAGCCGACGGAAAGTGCCGCAGAAAACTACCGCCGATGGCCCTCCACGGGAGGCGCACAGGTAAGGGTGAAAAGGTGTGGTAAGAGCGCACCGCGCGGGTGGTAACACGCCGCGGCAAGGTAAACCCCACCCGGAGCAAGACCAAATAGGGGAACAGGCGATTTTGGTCGCCGCGTGCGGCCCGCACGGTTCCCGGGTAGGTCGCTTGAGGCGCATGGTGACGTGTGGCCCAGATGAATGACTGTCCCCGACAGAACCCGGCTTACAGGCCGGCTTCCTCCTTATTTTGTGGCCGGTTACAGGACTCCGACTCCTTGCCACCAGCCACTCGTGTTCCATGCGAAAACATCGTGTAATACTTAGCCGGTCTCACAAGCGCCTTCGACAAGGCGCAGGAGCGCCGGACTGGCCGTATAGCCAATTCAAGCGACTGCAGTGCAGCCGAGGGGGCTTGTGAGCCGGCCCGAAGGGAGCCCCGTTAATGGGCCAATCCCGGGCGCTGCCTGGGCCGCTCCTGCGCATCCATGCGCTCGCGGCCTTCGTGCATCCCTGCACATCAAAGGGCGCGCCATTCCCCGCCCGGCGCGCCTTGCCTTGGCCCATTAGCGGGGCTCTGAGTGCCGCACTATTTCCCGCATGGACCGACTAGCCCCTGCCGCTCTTCTGGCAAACCTTATAATTTACTTTAGGTTTGATCACCAAGCGGCTGATTGCCAAACGTACATTGTTTGGAATTAGTTCCCACCTATCCTCCACCACTTCCCACTTCACGTAAGTAACTGTGAAATAAGTAGGAATTTGAGTTTTTGCTGCCGGCTTTTCCTTGACACCCCGGTTAGGGCCTACCTATAGTGTGGTTGCGTGGTGTAAAGTGGATCAAAGTGGGGAAGAGTCCCCGAGGGCGATGCCGGTGCTGTTCAGGGGAGTGGCAGAACTTAATCTCGACGCCAAGGGGCGGATGGCAATACCAAGCCGCTACCGGGAGCGTCTGTCCGAACGGTGCAGCGGCCAATTGGTCGCGACCATCGATACGGGCGAGCGCTGCCTGCTTCTTTACCCCTTGCCCGAATGGGAAGTCATCGAACGTAAGCTCGACGCTCTACCCACCTTCAATGCCCAGGCCCGCCGTATTCAGCGGCTTCTGATGGGGCACGCTTCCGATGTGGATATGGACGGCAATGGTCGTCTGCTGCTGCCGCCGCCTTTGCGACAGTATGCGGGTCTCGAAAAGCGCATCGTGCTGATTGGGCAGGGCAAGAAGTTCGAGATTTGGGATGAAGACCAGTGGCAGCAGAAACGGGACGAGTGGCTGGCCGAGGAGACGGTCGCCGACGGCGAGTTGCCCGCGGAACTCGAATCACTGTCCCTTTGAACAATGGCTGAGATGAATCGACACGCGCCGGTACTTCTCGAGGAAGTACTGGTTGCACTGAATATCCGTCCCGACGGGATCTACCTTGACGGGACTTTCGGGCGCGGCGGCCATGCGGCTGCAATCCTGGAGCGGTTGGGACCGGAAGGGCGCCTGCTGGCGACCGACAAAGATCCGGAAGCGGTCGAGGCGGCCCGGCAGCGGTTCGGGGGCGACGATCGATTCACCATTGTAAGAGGAAGCTACACCATGCTGGCCGAGGAAGCGGCGAAGCGGGGTTGGAGCGGCAAGGTCCAGGGCATTTTGCTGGACCTGGGCGTCTCCTCGCCCCAGCTTGATGATGCCCTCCGGGGTTTCAGCTTCCGCGCCGACGGCCCCCTCGATATGCGCATGGACCCGGCGTCGGGAGAGAGTGCCGCCGACTGGCTGGCAAGGGCTTCCGATCGGGAAATTGCCGACGTACTCAAACACTACGGCGATGAGCGCTACGCCAAGCGCATTGCCCGTGCCATTGTGCGCACCCGTGAGAAAGAGGGTCCGATCAAGACCACGGCGCATCTGGCGGATGTGATCGCCAAGGCGCATCCCCGCTGGGAGCGGGACCGCCATCCGGCGACCCGGTCGTTCCAGGCCATCCGGATTCACATCAATCGCGAGTTGGAGGAACTGGAGGCGGTGCTCGGGCAGACGGTGGAGCTGCTGGCATCCGGCGGCCGACTGGCGGTGATCAGTTTCCACTCGCTGGAAGATCGGCGGGTCAAGCGTTTCATGCGGGATGAGGCGAGTGGCCGTGATGAATTGCCTCCGGATTTTCCGGTGCAGGCCAGCCATTTCCAGCCGCAGTTAAAGGTGATCGGCAAACCGGTACGTGCGGGCAAAGGGGAACTGGATCGCAATCCGCGGGCACGCAGTGCCGTGTTGCGGGTAGCGGAGCGGATGGCATGACGGCGCGGCTCTCCCTGCTGGTGCTCGCTGCCGCCGTGTTCGCGTCGGCTCTGGGGGTGGTGTTCTCCACTCACGAAGCCCGCAAACAGTTCGTGGAACTGCAGGACATTGTCGAGGTGCGGGACCAGCTCAACGTGGAGTGGGGGCAGCTGCAGTTGGAGCAGAGTACCTGGGCGACGGATGGTCGCATCGAGCGCGTCGCCCGGGAGGACTTGAGCATGCAAATGCCGCAGATAGGTGCGGTGGTGATTGTCGAACCATGAGCGAAAGCAATCCGGTGCGCTTTTATAGAGGACGTTATGCGGTGGTGTTGGGCACCTTGTGTCTGGTCACGGCCGGACTCGTCTGGCGCGCGGTGGATCTGCAGGTGGTGGATCGCCAGTTCCTGCAGGATCAGGGGGATGCCCGTCACCTGCGGGTGGTCTCGGTCCCCGCCCATCGGGGCATGATCACCGATCGGCATGGGGAACCGCTCGCGATGAGCACACCGGTCCAGTCCGTCTGGGTGAATCCCGCCAAACTGATGACTGCCCGCGACCGCTGGCCGGAATTGGCGCGCGCTCTGGAGATGGCACCGGAACGGTTGGCGCAACAGGTCGAGTCACGCCGCAGTCGCGAGTTTGTCTATCTGCGGCGGCACATGAATCCTTCCGACGCTCAAGAAGTACTGGTATTGGGGATTCCCGGGGTTTCGATTCAAAAGGAGTATCGCCGCTACTATCCAACCGGCGAGGTCTCCGCTCACGTGGTGGGGTTCACCAACATCGATGATGAAGGCCAGGAGGGGCTCGAATTGCAGTTCGAGCGTTATCTGCGCGGCCACAATGGCAGCAAACGGGTGATCAGGGATCGACTCGGCCAGACCATAGCCAATGTGGAGAGTATCGAGGAGCCCCGTCCGGGCCGTGACATTGCCCTTAGCCTCGACCGTCGCATTCAGTATCTGGCCTATCGCGAACTGAAAGCGGCGGTCAGCCGCCACAAGGCCAAGGCCGGATCAGCCGTGGTGCTCGATGCCCGTACCGGGGAGGTGCTGGCAATGGTCAATCAGCCCGCCTACAACCCCAACAACCGAAATGACCTGGTGAGCTGGCGCTACCGTAACCGGGCGGTTACCGACGTCTTTGAACCCGGTTCGACGGTCAAGCCCTTTACCGTGTCGGCTGCTCTCGAAACCGGCCGGTATGAGCCGGAAACCTCGGTGGATACCTCGCCGGGTTACTATCAGCTGGCAGGTTTTACCGTCAGCGACCATCAAAATTACGGCGAAATCGATGTCGCCACCGTGATCAAGAAATCAAGTAATGTCGGGGCGAGCCGCATCGCCCTGGACCTCCAGCCGCGACAGCTGTGGCAGACTTTCAGCCGTGTAGGGCTGGGAATCGACAGCGGCAGCGGGTTCCCCGGGGAAGCGACCGGCACCCTGAGTGGCTGGAATGAGTGGCGCAACGTGACCCGTGCCACCGTTTCCTATGGTTACGGGCTCTCCGTAACACCGTTGCAACTGGCGAATGCCTATTCGGTGATCGCTGGTGACGGGCGTCTGAGGCCGGTCAGTTTTCTCTCTCTGGACGCCGGGGATGCCCCCGCCGGTCGAGTTGCCCTCAGCCCAAAAACCGTGCGGCAGGTCCGCGGGATGCTCGAAGCGGTGGTCAGCCCGGGAGGAACCGGAGAAGCCGCACGGGTCCCGGGTTATCGAGTGGCTGGCAAAACTGGGACGGTGCACAAAGCCATTGTCGGCGGATACAGCGAAGATCGCTACAGTGCGGTATTTGCCGGCATGGCGCCGGTGAGCCGTCCGCGATTGGTGATGATGGTGATGATTGATGAACCCAGTGCCGGCGAGTATTTCGGCGGCCAGGTGGCGGCGCCGGTGTTTGCGCGGGTAATGGAGGGAGCCCTGCGGCTGCTCGATATCCCTCCCGACGATATCGATTCGCTGGGTGTGACCGTGGCGGAGGCGTCACAATGATGGCCGCGTCGATTCAGACGCCCGGAATCCGCCTCGGCGAATTGCTGACGGAGCTGGCCGATCCCGGCCGGTTCGCCTCGGTCATGGTGTCCGGTATCGCCCTCGACAGCCGGCGGGTGGTCGAGGGCGGGCTATTCCTGGCCCTGTCCGGCCACTCCCGGCATGGCCTCGAATACGTGGAGAGTGCCGTTGCCAGAGGCGCCGCTGCCATTCTCACGGAATCGGCGGATGACGAGCCGGCAAGCCTTTACCAGGGGGTTCCCTTGATAAAGGTTCGGCAGCTGACTTCGCGGGCGGGACGGATTGCCGGACGCTTCTATGGAGAGCCGTCGCGGCAGATGCATGTGATCGGCGTCACCGGCACCAACGGCAAGACGTCGGTGAGTCATTTCATCGCCTCGTCGCTCCAGGATTCGGCCCCCTGCGGAGTGATGGGGACGCTGGGGGCGGGTGTTTTCGGTGCGCTGCACAGCACCGGACACACGACCCCGGACCCGGTGACACTGCAGGCGCTGCTGAACTCCGTGTACAGCGCCGGGGTCAACCGCCTGGTGATGGAGGTCTCCTCCCACGCCCTGGTGCAGGAGCGTGTAGCCGGGGTGGCGTTTGATACTGCCGTGTTCACCAACCTCACTCATGAGCACCTGGACTACCACGGCAATATGGAGGCCTATGCCGCCGCCAAACGGCAGCTGTTTGAACAGCCGGGCCTCAAGACTGCCGTTATCAATGCCGATGACCCGGTGGGTAGCGACTGGCTCGCCCGTCTGGATGTGGACCTGAATGTCATCGATTACGGCCTGGCTGAGCGCCACGGCCGCTCGCCGCGGCTTTTGGGTACGGATGTGCGCCTCGGGCCGAGGGGGTTGAGCCTTGTGATCCGCTCCCCCTGGGGCAGCGGGACATTGGCCACCGGGCTGCTCGGCCGCTTCAACGCCCACAATCTTCTGGCCGCGCTCGGCGCCTTGTTGGCCGCCGGCCTCGAATTCGATGACGCCCTTGAACGTCTGAGCCGGGTACAAACGGTGCCCGGTCGGATGGAAAGCTTTGGCGGCGGCGGACACCGACCGCTGGTGGTGGTCGATTATGCCCATACACCCGATGCGTTGGAGCACGTGCTGCGCGCCGCCGGTGAGCACTGCCGGGGGAATCTCTGGTGTGTGTTCGGCTGTGGCGGGGATCGCGACCGGGACAAGCGTCCGCTCATGGGCCGCATTGCCGAGCGCTATGCCGATTTCGTGGTAATGACCGATGACAATCCCCGCAATGAGGACCCGTATTTAATTATCGAGCAGATCCGGCAAGGTATGGCGGATCCGGACGCCGTTCAGGTGATCCGCGATCGCGGCGAGGCAATGGCCTGTGCACTGCAAGCAGCGGTGCCGGGAGATGTGGTCGTGATCGCCGGCAAGGGCCATGAAAGCGAGCAGGTAATGGGCGGACGCTCGCTGCCGTTCAGCGACCGGGAGACCGCCGCGCGGCTGCTGGGGGAGGAGGTGCCGAGTGATTGAGCCGACCGGTATCCACACAGCTCTTGCCCGGGCCGCCGAGTGGTGCGAAGGCCGTATCGAGGGAGAGAGCCGGGTCTTCCATGGCGTGACCACCGATTCACGCCGGGTGATTCCGGGCAGCCTCTTTATCGCCCTGCATGGCCCTAATCACGACGGCCATGACCATGTCCGTGCAGCGATCGAAAAAGGCGCCGTCGCCGCTCTCGTCGAGAAGCCGGTCGTTCTTCCCGCTGAGATCCAGGTGCCGCAGATTCGCGTTTCCTCCACGCTGGCCGCACTTGGACGGTTGGCCGCGGGCTGGCGGCGGGAACTGGCGACGCCGCTGGTCGCCATCACCGGCTCCAACGGCAAGACCACCGTCAAGGAGATGACTGCCGCGATCCTCTCCCGAAAGGGCGCCGTGCTGGCGACCCACGGCAATCTCAACAACGATATCGGCGTGCCGCTGACACTGCTGCGGCTTACCCCCGAACACCGTTTTGCGGTCGTGGAAATGGGCGCGAACCATGCCGGCGAAATCGCTTATCTGAGCGAACTGGCCCGTCCCGATGCGTCGGTCATTACCAACGCCGCGGCGGCCCACCTCGCCGGTTTCGGATCACTGGAGGGCGTGGCCCGTGCGAAGGGGGAAGTTTTCTCCGGCCTGGGCGAGAGTGGGACGGCGGTGATTAACGCCGATGATGACTTTGCGCGGCTCTGGATTGAGCTCGCCGGCGACCGGCGGGTGCTGCGCTTCGGGCTTGACCACGAGGCAGAGCTGACCGCCAGCTGGAGTACCAAAGCGGACGGCAGCCGACTGGTGCTCCAGCTACCCGACGGCGAATTCGAATGCCGGCTGGCGCTGCTGGGTCGCCACAATGTCGTGAACGCCCTGGCCGCCGCCGCACTCGCCACGTCGATGGGTCTTTCGGGTGACGATATCGCCGCCGGCCTCGGTTCACTGGAACCGGTAAAGGGACGGCTGGTGCCGCGTGCGGCACTGAATGGAGCCCGGCTCATGGACGACAGCTATAACGCCAATCCAGCCTCGCTAAGGGCGGGAATCGAGGTGCTGGCCGCCCTTTCCGGACGACGCGTGCTCGCGCTCGGTGATATGGGGGAGTTGGGCGACGATGCGCCGGCACTGCATGCCCAAGCGGGGCATGAGGCTCGCCTGAAGCACATCGATGCACTCTATGCCACCGGACCATTGGCCCGTTTTGCCGCCGAGGCGTTCGGACCACGGGGGCGACATTTTGACACTATTGAAGCGCTGGTAGCGGCACTCAGGCCGGAGTTGTCACCCGAAGTGACCGTCCTGGTCAAGGGGTCGCGGGCGGCCCGCATGGAGCGGGTGGTCGATGCACTGGCGGGAGGAGATGCCTGATGCTGCTTTATCTGGCCGAATATCTTGAACAATTTCAGACCGGCTTCAGTGTTTTTCAGTATCTGACGCTGCGCGCCATTCTTGGCGCTCTGACCGCCCTGGTGTTTTCCCTGGTGCTGGGGCCGGTACTGATCCGGCGCCTGACCGAACTGCAGATCGGTCAGCATGTACGGGACGATGGTCCGCAGACCCACCTCGCCAAGGCGGGCACACCCACCATGGGCGGCGCCCTAATTATTCTTGCGGTGGTTTTATCCACCTTGCTGTGGGCGGACCTTTCCAATCGTCATGTATGGGTGGTGGTCGGGGTCATCCTCCTGTTCGGGGGCATCGGATGGGTGGATGACTGGCGCAAGCTGATGAACCGCCGTTCCGAGGGGCTCAAGGCGCGCGAGAAGTACTTTTATCAGTCGGTGGCGGGACTCGGTGCGGCGCTGTTCCTCTTCTATACGGCGGAGGCGCCGGTCGAGACCCAGCTCATCGTGCCCTTTTTCAAGGACATCGCCATCCCGCTGGGAGCCGGCTTTGTCGTCCTCAGCTACTTCGTCATCGTCGGCACCAGCAACGCGGTGAACCTGACCGACGGACTGGACGGGCTGGCGATCCTGCCGACGGTAATGGTCGGCGGGGCACTGGGCCTGTTCGCCTATGTCACCGGCAACGTCAATTTTGCCTCCTACCTGAGTATTCCCTATGTGCCGGGTGTGGGTGAAGTGGTGGTGATCGCCGGCGCGCTGGTGGGGGCCGGCCTCGGCTTCCTCTGGTTCAACACCTATCCGGCCCAGGTGTTCATGGGCGATGTCGGTGCCCTCGGGTTGGGTGCGGCGCTGGGGGCCATGGCGGTCGTGGTGCGACAGGAGCTGGTACTGCTGGTGATGGGCGGGGTGTTCGTGATGGAGACCGTTTCGGTGATCCTGCAGGTGGCTTCCTTCAAGCTCACCGGACGGCGGATCTTTCGTATGGCCCCGCTGCACCACCATTTCGAATTGAAGGGCTGGCCCGAACCGCGGGTCATCGTGCGTTTCTGGATCATCACGGTGGTCCTTGTGCTCATCGGGCTTTCCTCGTTGAAGATTCGATAACGGAGTGTGAAGAATTGATTGCGCAACAGGACATCGCAAGGCAAACCGTCAGGGCCGTACAGGGACCGACGATCATCGTCGGACTTGGCCGGACCGGTCTGTCCTGTGCGCGCTTCCTGGCTACCCGGGGCGAGGCTTTCATGGTGGCCGACAGCCGGCAAGCGCCGCCGGGAAGAGAGGAGTTGCAGAGGGAGCAGCCGAATACCGAAATATGCCTGGGGGCCTTTGACCCCGCGATGTTCGTAAAGGCCGGCAAGTTGATCGTCAGCCCCGGGGTCTCACTGGACGCGCCGGCAATCGTTGCTGCCCGCAGGGCCGGGGTGCCGGTATTGGGCGATATCGAACTGTTTGCCCGCGCTGCCAGTGCTCCGGTGGCGGTGATCACCGGCTCCAATGGTAAAAGCACGGTGACGACCCTCCTCGCCGAAATGGGCCGGGAGGCGGGGCGTACGATTGGTGTGGGTGGGAATATAGGAACTCCGGCGCTCGAGCTCGTCGACAGCGAACCCGATCTTTACGTGCTCGAACTGTCGAGCTTTCAACTGGAGACGACTGAATCCCTCGAGACGGCGGCGGCAACGGTTCTGAATGTCAGTGACGATCACCTCGACCGCCACGGCGATATTGCGACTTACGCTGCCATCAAACAGCGGGTCTTCAATAACGGCGGTGATAGCGGCCCTAATAGTGGCGGGGTGATGGTCATCAATCGTGACGATCCGCTGGTGGCCGCCATGGCCGATCCCAAACGTCGCGTGATCAGTTTCGGGGAGAGCGAAGGGGCTGATTACCATCTCATCGATCGCGATGGTTCTGTCTCTCTGGCCCGCCGGGGTGAACCCCTGATGGACGTGTCCGGACTCCGTATTGCCGGCCGGCACAACTGGCTCAATGCATTGGCCGCCCTGGCCCTGGGTGAAGCTGTCGATCTGCCGATAAATGCCATGCTGATGGCCCTCAAGAGGTTCCCGGGATTGCCGCACCGTTGTCAGCAGGTGGCGGAAAAGGCCGGCGTACGTTTTTTCAATGATTCCAAGGGTACCAATGTGGGCGCCACCCTGGCTGCGGTGGCCGGAATGCCCGGAAAACGGGTGGTGTTGATTGCGGGTGGTCTCGGCAAGGGTGCCGATTTCCAGGAGCTGGCTCCGATCCTCGCCCGGCGCGGACGGGCGGCGGTACTGCTGGGGCGGGATGCCGCACTGATTGCGCGGGTGCTCGATGGGATCGTGCCGATCGTGTGGGCCGCGTCGATGGATGAGGCGGTCAGCAAGGCCTCCGGTCTGGCTCGATCAGGGGATGCGGTATTGCTCTCTCCCGCTTGTGCGAGTTTCGATATGTACGGCGGCTATGCCGAGAGGGGCGAGGCCTTCGTGGAAGCGGTCGGGAGGCTGCCGGCATGACCGCTCAGGCACTGACAGCCGATCTGAAGATGCCGCCGCGGCGCCGTGGCCGCCCGCTGATGGATACCCCGTTGGCCGGCGCTGCCGTGACGCTGCTGGCCTTGGGGTTGGTGATGATCGGGTCGGCCTCGGTAGCCATTGCCGATCGGCAAACCGGTGAGCCCTTTTATTACCTGTGGCGGCAGTTCGCCTATGCCGGGCTGGGCCTCACTCTGGCCCTCGGGGTCCTGCGCGTTCCGCTTTCCGTCTGGGAAAAAATCGGTCCGGCACTTCTGGTTGGTGGGCTAGTGCTGCTGGCGGTGCTCTTCATTCCGGGATTGGGACGAACGGTAAACGGCAGTACCCGCTGGCTGATGGTGGGACCATTCAACTTTCAGGTGTCGGAATTCGTGAAACTTGCAGTGGTGATCTATATGTCCGGTTACCTGGTGCGTCACGGCGGAGCGGTGCGCACGACGGTGGCCGGCTTCCTGATCCCCATGTCCCTGGTCACGCTGATCGCCGTATTGCTCCTTGTCGAACCCGATTTTGGCGCCGCTGCCGTGCTCATGGCAACGGCGCTCGGCATGATGTTCCTGGGTGGTGTGCGTCTGTGGCTGTTCGCGCTGCTGGTGGGACTGGCCGGCGCGGTACTGTCGGTCCTGGCGGTCTCTTCACCCTATCGGCTAGAGCGACTGACCACTTTTCTCAACCCATGGGAAGACCCTTTCAACAGCGGCTTTCAGCTCACCCAGGCCCTGATCGCCTTTGGGCGGGGTGACTGGTTGGGGGTAGGTCTCGGCGGCAGCGTGCAAAAGCTCTTCTACCTCCCCGAGGCACATACCGATTTTCTGCTGGCGGTATTGGCCGAGGAGCTCGGGCTGATGGGTACCCTGGGCGTCATGGCCCTGTTTTCCCTTCTTCTCTGGCGGGTATTCCGGATTGGCCGCCGTGCAGCCGAAGCGGGACAGCCGTTCGGCAGCTATCTGGCCTTCGGGGTCGGTATGTGGATTGCGCTGCAGGTGGTCGTCAATATCGGCGTCAACATGGGCGTGCTGCCCACCAAGGGGCTCACCCTGCCGTTGATGAGCTACGGCGGCAGCAGCATGCTGATCAGCTGTATGGCGATCGCACTGGTACTGCGGGTGGGACTGGAGACGCAGCTGGCCGGCATGTCCGGGGGAGGTCGCCGATGAGTGCCCCGCGCATTCTGATCATGGCCGGTGGTACGGGCGGCCATGTGTTCCCGGCTCTTGCCGTGGCGCGTGCCCTCGCCGAGCAGGGCGTTGAGGTCCGCTGGCTGGGGACCCGCGCCGGCATGGAGGCGCGGGTGGTCACTGCAGCGGGCTTCCCGATTGATTTCATCAGCATTGCCGGGCTCCGAGGTAAGGGCGCACTGGGCTGGCTGACGGCCCCCGTCAGGCTGGTGCGTGCGCTGGCACAGTCGCTAGCGGTACTGCGGCGATTCCGCCCGGGCGTTGTATTGGGCATGGGCGGATTTGTCGCCGGCCCGGGGGGACTGGGCGCCAAGCTGCTCGGGTTTCCTTTGCTGATTCATGAGCAGAATGCCGCGGCGGGGCTCACCAATCGGCTGCTGGCCCGCTGGGCCCATCGGGTGTTGACCGCATTCCCCGATGTACTGACACGGGGTGAGGCGGTGGGCAATCCGGTACGCGAAGAGATCGCCGCGCTGCCCAGCCCGGATGATCGCTTTGCGGGCCGTACGGGTTCTCTGCGGGTACTGGTGATCGGCGGCAGCCAGGGTGCGGAAGCCCTCAATCGCATCGTTCCGGAGGCGTTGGGTCGGATAGCGCCCGATCGGCAGCCCCTGATTCTGCATCAGGCCGGCGAGAAGAAACTGGCCTCGGCGCGGGAGAGCTATACGGCCGTCGGAATCACGGCCGATGTCCGCCCCTTCCTGGAGGACATGGCCGAAGCCTACGGCTGGGCCGATCTGGTGATTTGCCGGGCCGGGGCGCTGACCGTCAGCGAGCTGGCCGCTGCCGGTGCACCGGCGATCCTGGTCCCGTTTCCCTATGCAGTCGATGACCACCAGACGCGCAACGCCCGCTATCTGACGGATGCCGGCGCCGCCTTGCTGGTGCCACAGGCGGAACTGACGGCCGAAGGGCTGTCGGCCCGGATCGAGGAATTTGCCACCGATGCCGCCAGCGGGCGCGAGCGGCTTTTGACAATGGCGCGGTCGGCCCGGGCGGGGGCCCGGCCGGCGGCAACAGATGAAGTGACAAGGGCGTGCCTGCAACTGGCGCGTCCCGGGAGTGATGTATGAGCATTGAGAGCGAAACCGACCTGGTCTCCGGGACCAACAACAGGGCCAATTACTCCGCGAACCAGACGGTGATGGGCCGCATTCGCTCGATCTACATGGTCGGGATCGGCGGTTCCGGAATGGGTGGAATTGCCGAAGTGCTGCTCAATCTCGGTTACCGGATCGTCGGTTCCGACCTGCGGGAGAACGCCGTCACCCGCCATCTGGAGGCACTGGGCGCAACGCTGTTTCTCGGTCATGAGGCCAAACAGATCGAGGGTTGTGATGCGGTGGTGATCTCCTCGGCGGTCAATGACGCCAACCCCGAGGTGAAAGCGGCCAAGGCGCGTCGCATCCCGGTGGTTCGCCGCGCGGAAATGCTGGCCGAACTGATGCGTTTCCGTCACGGCATCGCTGTTGCCGGCACCCATGGCAAGACCACCACCACCAGCCTGATCGCCAGCATCCTCGCCGAGGGGGGCCTCGATCCCACCTTCGTGATCGGCGGGCGCCTGAATAGCGCAGGCAGTCATGCACGACTGGGTGCGAGCCATTTTCTGGTGGCCGAAGCCGACGAGAGCGACGCGTCTTTCCTCTATCTGCAGCCCATGACGGCGGTGGTCACCAATATCGATATGGACCATATGGGCACCTATGGCGGCGACTTCGGCAAGCTGCGTGAAACCTTCGTGGAATTCGTTCACCACCTGCCTTTTTACGGATTGGCGGTGGTCTGCCTGGATGACCCGGTAGTGCGTGAGCTGATTCCGGAAATGTCTCGTCCCGTAACCACCTACGGTTTCAGCGCCGATGCCGACGTGCGTGCCGTGGATATGGTGCAGGATGGCCTGCGCACCCGCTTTCGTATCGCCCGGCCCGGCGCCGAGGAGTGGCTGCACGTCACCCTCAATATGCCGGGAGAACACAATGTCCTCAATGCCCTCGCTGCGGTAGCGGTTGCCCACGAGGTTGGCGTCAGCGATGCGGCCATCGAAAGCGCCCTGGATAAATTCGAGGGTATCGGCCGCCGCTTCCAGGTCCACGGCGAAGTGCAAACACCCAAGGGCCAGGTTCTGCTGGTGGATGATTACGGACACCATCCAAGAGAGGTGGAGGCCACCCTGAAGGCCGCCCGTGCTGCATGGCCGGAGCGTCGCCTGGTAGTGGTCTTTCAGCCGCACCGCTACTCCCGCACCCGGGACCTGTTCGAGGATTTCACCGAAGTGCTGACCGACGCGGACGCCCTGCTGGTGCTCGAGGTCTACGCCGCCGGCGAGACACCGGTGGCGGGTGCGGACAGCCGCACCCTCTGTCGGGCTATCCGCGCCCGCGGCCAGGTGGACCCGGTGTTTGTCCACGGTCGGGAAGACCTGCCGGAGACCCTGCTGGGTGTGCTGCGGGATGGCGATGTGGTGCTGACGCTGGGAGCCGGCGACATCGGCGGCATTGCAGCCGCCTTGCCAAAGCAGCTGGAGGTGGATACATGATGACGGCGGAGCGGCTCGAATTGCGCGGGGAACTGCGCGAGAACGAGACGATGGCTCGTCACACCACTTGGCGGGCGGGTGGTCCGGCCGAACGCTGGTACCGGCCGGCCGATATCGACGACCTGACTCTCTTCCTCGGCTCCATGGCCGCCGATGAACCGCTCTATTGGGTAGGGCTGGGAAGCAATCTGCTGGTCCGTGACGGCGGTATCCGCGGCACGGTGATCAGCACAGCTGGAACGCTCGGCCGGCTTGAAAAGCGGGGCCGGGGCCGAGTCCGCATCGAGGCGGGTACCGCCTGCGCCAAGACGGCACGTTTTTGCGCACGGGCCGACCTGGCGGGGGCCGAATTCCTGGCCGGGATTCCGGGAACGATTGGCGGAGCACTGGCGATGAATGCGGGCTGCTTCGGCAGTGAGATCTGGGAGCGGGTGGTGGAAGTGGAGACCATCGACCGGTTCGGTCACCGCCGTACCCGGTCGCCTGCTGACTATCGTATCGGCTACCGCAGCGTGCAGGGGCCGGCCGGTGAATGGTTCGTTGCGGCAGAATTGGCGTTTGCGGCGGGTGATACGGAAGAAGCAACCCGGCAGATGCGCAGCTACCTGGACCGGCGTGCTGCCAACCAGCCGATTGGACAACCCAGCGCCGGTTCAGTGTTCCGCAACCCGGAGGGTGATCACGCGGCCCGGTTGATCGAGGCGAGCGGCCTCAAGGGTACCTGCATCGGCGGGGCCTGCGTGTCGGACAAACACGCCAATTTCATCATCAATAAGGGCGAGGCCAGTGCCGGGGAGCTCGAACAGCTGATCCTGCGAGTGGTCGATCGTGTGCGTGAACACTCCGGGGTGGTGCTGGAGCCCGAGGTGCGCATCGTCGGTGAACCGAAGGTGAAGGGATGAGCGTCAGCGATCCCAAGGCATTTGGCCGCGTCGCACTGCTGATGGGCGGTTTGTCGGCTGAGCGCGAGGTGTCGCTGAAAAGTGGGGCTGCCTGCCTGGCTGCACTGGAGCGCCGCGGTGTGGATGTGCATGGTATCGATGCCGGCCGTGATGTCCTCGATCGGTTGGGAACCGGCGGTTTTGACCGCGTGTTCATCGCACTGCACGGCCGTGGCGGGGAAGACGGTGCCATCCAGGGGGCGCTGGAGACAATGGGCCTGCCCTACACCGGTAGCGGCGTGCTCGCCTCGGCGCTGGGCATGGACAAGTTGCGTACGAAGCAGGTCTGGATGGGCGGCGGCCTGCCCACACCGGCTTTTGAGGTGCTGACCGCGGATAGCGATTTTGCGTCGGTTGCCGCACGCCTCGGCTTGCCGCTCATGGTCAAACCGGCCCGCGAGGGTTCGAGTATCGGGATGTCCCGGGTGGAATCGCCCGAACACCTGGCCGCCGCCTACGCCGAAGCGGCCCGCTATGACCGTGAGGTGTTTGCCGAGGCCTGGGTCACCGGTGCCGAGTACACCGTGGCCATACTGAGCGGTGAGCCCCTGCCGGCCATCCGCCTGGAAACGCCGCACAGTTTTTATGATTACGAGGCCAAGTACCGGGCGAACACCACCCGCTATCACGTGCCGTGCGGGTTGCATGCAGAACGCGAAGCGGAGCTCGGGCGGCTGGCACTGGACGCCTTCCGGGGTGTCGGCGCCTCGGGCTGGGGCCGGGTGGACATCATGGCCGATGCCGAAGGCCGTCTGTGGCCGATCGAGGTCAATACCATTCCGGGCATGACGGACCACAGTCTGGTGCCGATGGCCGCGCAGGCTGCCGGCATCGATTTCGACGAGTTGGTCTGGCGGATTCTCGAGACCAGCGTAGGGGCGGCCGGATGAGAAAACGGCAGGCAGCACGCAAAAACGAACAAATCCAGCGGAACCGTCGTTGGTTGAAGAGGACGGGCCAATCGCTGGCACTGGTTGCCGGCATTGCCGTCATCGGTTTTACGGGTCGCTGGTTGATGCAGTCGTCAACCCTGCCGGTAGCGTCGGTTCACATTCGCGGCACCTTTGTCCATGTGGATCGGGAAGAGCTGCGCCAGGTGTTGGAGCCGTTCGTCAACGCCGGGTTTCTGGGGCTGGATATGAACGGCATTCGCCGTTCGGTGGAGGAGCTGGCCTGGGTGCGCCAGGCATCGGTACGGCGGATCTGGCCGGCGGCCCTGGCGGTCTCCATCGAAGAGCAGCGGGCCGCCGCCGTATGGGCCGAAGGCGGCCTGATCAACGAAAGGGGCGAACGCTTTATCCCCGAAAAACACGCCATGGCGGATGGGGAGCTGCCGGTGCTGGCGGGTCCGGAAGGGACCGAGAGAAAGGTGATGACCCGTTTGCGCGAAATGCAGGACATGCTGGTGGCACTCGGCGCCTCGATCACCCATCTGGAAATGGATGCGCGTCGGGCCTGGCGACTGCAATTGAACAGCGGTCTGGCACTGCTCCTGGGTCGACGGGAAATCACTGATCGTCTGCTGCGCTTCGTGCGCACCTATGACGTAGCGATTGCGCCGCGTCTGGAAACGATTGAAAACGTCGACCTGCGTTACACCAACGGATTTGCCGTGCAGTGGAAGAAGGCCGCTTGAGGCAGGGGAGTGGAGGTATGTCGAAAAAATTGGACAAGAACCTGATCGTCGCCCTGGACATCGGCACCTCCAAGGTGAGTGCCATCGTTGGCGAGATTACCGCCGGGCAGGAGATCGAGATCATCGGGATCGGATCGCATCCGTCGCGGGGTCTCAAAAAAGGAGTAGTGGTCAATATCGAATCCACGGTCCAGTCCATTCAGCGCGCCGTGGAAGAGGCGGAGCTCATGGCCGGCTGTCAGATCCATTCGGTGTTCACCGGGATCGCGGGTAGCCACGTCCGAAGCCTCAATTCCCACGGCATCGTTGCTATCAAGGACAAAGAGGTGCACCAGAGCGACGTGGAGCGGGTGATCGACGCCGCCCGGGCCGTAGCGATTCCCGCTGATCAAAAGATCCTGCACGTGTTGCCACAGGAATTCATTATCGACAACCAGGAGGGCATTCGCGAACCGGTCGGCATGTCCGGGGTGCGCCTGGAAGCCAAGGTCCATCTGGTGACCGGTGCGGTGAGTGCCGCTCAAAATATTATCAAATGCGTGCGCCGCTGCGGGCTGGAAGTCGACGACATCATCCTCGAACAGCTGGCCTCGAGTTATGCGGTCCTTTCCGAGGATGAAAAGGAACTCGGGGTGTGTCTGGTCGACGTCGGAGGCGGCACTACCGACATCGCGGTGTTTACCGAAGGGGCCATTCGTCACACGGCGGTGATACCCATCGCCGGCGACCAGGTGACCAACGATATCGCCGTGGCCCTGCGCACGCCGACACAGCACGCGGAGGATATCAAAATCAAGTACGCCTGTGCTCTCACCCAGCTGGCGAGCCCCGACGACACTATCGAGGTGCCGAGCGTGGGGGATCGGCCGGCTCGGCGCCTGGAACGGCAGACCCTGGCGGAGGTGGTCGAACCCCGCTATGACGAACTGTTCACACTGGTGCAGGCGGAGTTGCGTCGCAGCGGTTATGAGGATCTGTGCGCCGCGGGCGTGGTGCTCACCGGCGGTACCGCCAAGATGGAGGGCGGGGTCGAGCTGGCGGAAGAGATCTTTCACATGCCGGTGCGCCTGGGGCTGCCCCACGGCGTTGCCGGTCTGTCCGACGTGGTGCGGAATCCCATCTATTCCACCGGCGTCGGGCTGTTGCTGTTCGGCAAGCATAACCGTGGCCACGCACCGGACTTTGCCGGGGCCGGGCTGCGCAGTGTCTACCAGCGTATGAAAAGCTGGTTCCAGGGGAATTTCTGACCAATGAGAATTAGTGGGAAGGGGCGTTGCCCTATAACCATAATCAGGAGGTGATGACATGTTCGAACTGATGGATGCACAGGCCCAGAACGCGGTTATCAAGGTCGTTGGTGTGGGTGGCGGCGGAGGAAACGCCGTGGAGCATATGGTGATGCAGAACATCGAGGGTGTGGATTTCATCTGCGCCAACACCGATGCCCAGGCGTTGATGAAGCTTTCCAACCAGACGGTACTGCAGATCGGCAGCAACATCACCAAAGGTCTCGGGGCGGGGGCCAATCCCGAGATTGGCCGGCAGGCCGCCATGGAGGATCGGGATCGAATCCAGGAGGTGTTGGCCGGCGCGGATATGATCTTCATTACCGCCGGAATGGGCGGAGGCACCGGTACGGGCGGCGCACCCGTGGTGGCCCAGGTAGCGAAAGAGTTGGGTATCCTCACCGTGGCGGTGGTCACCAAGCCGTTCCCTTTCGAGGGCAAAAAACGCATGGCCCAGGCCGTTGAAGGCATGGAGGAGCTGAAGAAGCATGTGGACTCCCTGATCACCATTCCCAATGACAAGCTGTTATCGGTGATGGGGAAAAGCGCCACACTGCTAGACGCCTTCAAAGCGGCCAATGACGTACTGCTGGGCGCGGTCCAGGGTATTGCCGATCTGATCACCCGTCCCGGCCTCATCAATGTCGATTTTGCCGACGTGCGTACGGTCATGAGCGAGATGGGCATGGCCATGATGGGGACCGGTTCGGCGTCGGGTGATACTCGCGCCCGTCAAGCGGCGGAAGCTGCGGTGTCCAGTCCGTTGCTGGAGGATGTCAACCTCTCCGGTGCGCGCGGTATCCTCGTCAACGTGACGGCCGGTATGGACATGTCGATGGGCGAGTTCCAGGATGTGGGTGACACTATCGCCGAATTCGCCTCTGAAAACGCCACTGTCGTCGTCGGTACCGTGATCGATCCCGAGATGTCGGATGAACTGCGGGTCACTGTTGTCGCCACCGGTCTGGGACCGGACGGGGCCAAACAGGGGGAATCGGTCAAACTGGTGGTTAACCAGCAGGCGACCGGCACAGATGGTGTCGATTACGATCGTCCCACGGTGCTTCGCCAGCGTGCTGCCGAAACCACCAAGGCAAAGGCGAAAGAGGGGGATATGGATTACCTGGATATCCCGGCCTTCCTGCGCCGCCAGGCCGACTGACGGCACGGCTCACGGGTTTTACTGTGAAAACCCCCACTAGGCACGGGATTTGCTCCATGGTATGATTTCGACTTAACAACAAAAATCAGGAAGTTACGGTGATCCGGCAACGCACGCTAAAGAACGTCATTCGGGCCACGGGGGTCGGCCTGCATACGGGAGAGAAGGTCTATCTCACGCTACGGCCGGCGCCGGTAGACTCCGGTATTATATTCCGTCGGGTGGATTACGAGGTCCCGGTGGAAGTGGAGGCCAAGGCGCAAAATGTGGGAGAGACCACACTGTCTTCCACCCTGGTAAAGGGAGACGTACGCATTTCTACCGTCGAGCATCTGCTCTCCGCCCTGGCGGGGATGGGTATCGATAATGCGTATATTGATCTCTCCGCCCCAGAAGTTCCCATTATGGATGGCAGCGCCGGTCCATTCGTGTTTCTGATTCAGTCAGCGGGCATTCAGGAACAGGAGGCGGCCAAGCGATTTATCCGCATCAAGCAGGCGGTCGAGGTCCGGGAAGATGACAAATGGGTCCGTTTCGAGCCGTTCGACGGTTTCAAGGTCGGAATGGCTATCGATTTCGATCACCCGGCCTTCAACAGTGATATCCAGCATTCAGAAATCGACTTCTCAACCACCTCCTTTGTTAAAGAAGTCAGTCGGGCGCGAACATTCGGCTTCATGAGCCAGGTCGAGGCGCTACGGGCGCAGAATTTGGCGTTGGGCGGTAGTCTGGATAACGCTGTGGTAGTCGACGATTACCGTATTCTGAACGAAGACGGCTTGCGTTACGAGAACGAGTTCGTGAAGCACAAGATCCTCGATGCCATCGGAGATCTCTATCTGCTCGGCCACAGTCTTATCGGGGCGTTCGACGGTTACAAGTCGGGCCATGCCCTGAACAACCTGCTGCTGCTGGCGTTGTTGGCCGACGAGGAGGCTTGGGAAGTCGTGACCTTCGATGAGCCCGAGAGCGCACCGATTTCCTACGTCCAGCCGCTGCCGGTCGGCTAGCAGCCGTAGCGCTTTTCCGTAGTGGATTAGTGTTATCAAGTCGACGGGTTGTCAAGAGTCGCGGTCGGATGAATTCCGGTGCTTGGCCAGCCGTCTGAGGGCGGCGCTGAGCGCCTCGTCACCGATTGTTTCGGCCGCCGCTTCGATTCCTTGGGCGCTTTCGGCCGATAGCCGGGCCATTGGCCGAGAGGGAACGCTTCGGTGTTCAACCGGACGCACCGTAACGCGGATCTGTTCGATAGAGGCGAATTCCCCGGTTTCCCGCAGCTGAGCGACCAGTTTGGGGGCTTGCTGGCGGAGGCGACCGGCCCAGGCGGGCGTGTCGACCTGCAGGACCAGAATACCGTTTTTGACGTTGGCGACCCGGCAGTGGGAGGCCAGCTTAGCGTCCAGGCAGCCGATTACCTGCTGTTCCAGTCGAATCAGCACCCTGGCGTGGTCGATAGTCCGGCCCAGGCCACCGGCAAGCAGCGATTTGAGATTTCGGGGTCGAAACACTTTTAGGATCCGGGCGCCAAATCAAGCATAATAACCAATAATAAACGCACAAGGGTTACCGAGACAGCACAATATGAATATCCTGCTGGTTTCCAAACAATCCGGACGCTCCAAATGCCTCGAACTGGGCGGTCATGCCTTCATCGCCGTTGTGGTTCTAACTATTGCGCTTCCCGTAACGGGCCTCTATGCGGGCTATCGGCTCGGGATAGAGCATGGCACCAGCGAGGTTCTTGCCCAAGGCCTCGAACAGGAGATGGCGGAACAGCGAGCCGAGGTGGCCGAGGCTACCCGTACCGCCGAGGAGAATCTCAATGCCCTTACGCTGCGCTTGGGGCAGATGCAAGCCCACGTAATACGTCTGGATGCACTGGGACAACGTCTCACCCGGATCGGGGGCCTGGATAACGGAGAGTTCGATTTCAGCACCCTGCCGGCTCAGGGTGGCCCCGAAAGTAGTGAGCTCAATCAGCCGGCACTGGCGGTTCCGGACTTTATGAACCAACTCGATGAGTTGTCGCAACAGTTGGAAAGCCGCGATCGTCAACTCTCCGTGCTTGAAAGCCTGCTGATGAATCGCAACCTCCAGGCCCAGGTGCACCCGAGGGGAAAGCCCATCAAGGGGGGATGGCTGTCATCGCATTTCGGATGGCGTAATGATCCCTTTACCGGGAAAAAGGACTACCACAAAGGCATCGATTTTGCCGGTAAGGAAGGCTCTGACGTGATGGCGGTTGGTTCCGGAGTGGTGACCTGGGCCGGGGATCGCTACGGGTACGGCAATCTGGTCGAGGTTACTCACGGTAATGGCTATGTGACCCGTTACGGTCATTGTAACGAAGTCACGGTTGAAGTCGGGGACACGGTGAAAAAGGGCCAATTGATCGCCACGATGGGAAGCACCGGCCGCTCCACCGGGCCCCATGTGCACTTCGAGGTCATTCTCGATGGCAAAACCGTTAATCCATCCAAATACCTGAAGGTGGCCGGCTAGGAGCCTGTCCGAGAATAGACTGACCTACTCGGCTCTGGCATCCTGCTTCGCTCTTAACTCCTCCATCCGTGGAGTCGTGCGGCCAAGCCTGCTTGGCCGGATTTCCCGCTCATTTTCGTTAAATAGAACCACTATTCGCCTCAAATGACCGAAAAATCCGACTCAATCCGTCTTGCCCTCGTGACGGTCGCTATTCTCGGACAGGCTCCTAGTTCTGCTTACCCTAAAGCCGGAAGGTATGGTGCGGATCCGCTCGATCGTCGACAGCCCAGGGAATTTTGCTCCCATCAGGGTATCTAAAGTGTGTGCGTCAAACCGCGCAAACCCATCCGCGTTCGTTAAAATGTTTGCTTTTGCCCGGTCGATACACGGCTGAGTGCAAGGAATTCAATTCGGGGCAATCCGGGAAGTTTATGGTCACCAACATGTTGAGCAAGATTTTCGGCAGCCGAAACGAGCGGCTGCTTAAACGCCTGCGTAAGGACGTCGCGCGTATCAACGACCTCGAAGCGGAACTCGAGGCGCTCTCCGATGAGGCGCTTCAGGGAAAGACGCTCGAATTTCGGCAGCGCATCGAGGAGGGTGTCAGTCTCGACGATCTGCTGGCGGAGGCGTTCGCGGTGGTGCGCGAGGGGGCCAAGCGGGTTCTCGGCATGCGCCACTACGATGTGCAGCTGATTGGGGGCATGGTACTGCACCAGGGCAAGATCGCCGAGATGAAGACCGGCGAGGGCAAGACCCTGGTTGCCACTCTCGCTGCCTATCTCAATGCGCTGCCGGGAAAGGGCGTACACGTCATCACCGTTAATGACTATCTGGCCCGGCGTGATGCCGCCTGGATGGGCAAGCTCTACGGCTTCCTGGGTATGGAGACCGGGGTGGTCGTACCGGGCATGGACCACGACTCCAAACGCCTCGCCTATTTTGCTGACATCACCTATGGCACTAACAATGAATACGGCTTCGACTACCTCCGCGATAATATGGCGTTCAAGCCCGAAGAGCGGGTTCAGCGGGAGCGCCCTTTCGCGATTGTGGATGAGGTGGACTCGATTCTTATCGATGAGGCGCGTACACCCCTGATTATCTCGGGGCAGGCCGAGAACAGTTCTGAACTGTACTATCGCATGAACGGGCTGGTCCCCGAACTGACCCGACAGGAAGAAGAGGAGGGTCCGGGCGATTACAGCCTCGACGAAAAGGGACGCCAAGTCCATCTGACCGAGGAAGGGCACGAACACGTAGAGAGCCTGTTGACAGAGGCCGGGCTGCTGCAGGAGGGCGACACCCTCTACGATGCGGCCAATATCGGCCTGATGCACCACCTCAATGCCGCTCTGCGCGCCCATGTCCTGTTCCAGAAGGATGTTCACTATCTCGTTAAGGACAATCAGGTGGTGATCGTCGACGAGTTCACCGGCCGCAGCATGGCCGGGCGGCGTTGGTCCGATGGTCTGCATCAGGCGGTTGAGGCCAAAGAGGGAGTTCCGGTACAGAGTGAGAACCAGACCCTCGCCTCGATCACTTTCCAGAACTACTTCCGACTTTACGACAAGCTCTCCGGCATGACCGGTACTGCCGATACGGAAGCCTACGAGTTCCAGCAGATCTATGGTCTGGAGGTGGCGGTGATTCCCACCCATCATCCCATGGTCCGCATGGATATGGGTGACCTGATCTATCTCACTCAGCAGGAGAAATTCGACGCCGTTACCGAAGACATCAAAGATTGCCACGGGCGTCAGCAGCCGGTCCTGGTGGGTACCACCTCTATCGAGATTTCGGAGTACCTGTCGCGGCTCCTGGACAAGGAAAAGATCAGGCATGAGGTGCTGAACGCCAAGCAGCATGAACGTGAGGCGGAGATCGTCATTGCCGCCGGTATGCCCGGTGCGGTCACCATTGCCACCAACATGGCGGGCCGTGGTACCGACATCGTGCTTGGCGGTAATCTCGCTGCTGAATTGGATACATTGGGCGAAGAAGCGACTAAAGAGCAGCAGGCCAGGATTCGCGAGGATTGGAAAAAGCGAAATCAATCCGTGCTCGAAGCCGGGGGCCTCCATATCATTGGGACGGAGCGCCATGAATCGCGGCGTATCGACAACCAACTGCGTGGTCGTTCCGGGCGTCAGGGCGATCCGGGTTCAACCCGTTTTTATCTGTCTCTCGAGGACAATCTGATGCGGATCTTCGCCTCCGACCGGGTGGCGGGGATCATGCAGAAGCTCGGCATGGAGGAGGGTGAGGCCATTGAGCACCCCTGGGTGTCGCGCGCCATCGAGAACGCCCAGCGCAAGGTGGAAGGTCATAACTTCGACATCCGCAAGCAGCTGCTGGAATATGACGATGTGGCTAACGACCAACGCAAGGTTATCTATGAGCAGCGCAACGATCTCATGGCGCAGGATGACATCTCCGAGGCTATCGAAACGATTCGGGTGGATGTGCTCAACGACGTCGTCGATGGTTTTATCCCGCCCCGGAGCATCGAGGAGCAGTGGGATGTACCCGGTTTGGAAGAGGCACTGGAGTACGAATTCGGGTTAAAACTGCCGATTCGCCAGCGGCTGGATGAAGATGACGACCTGCATGAGGAGAATCTGCGCCGGCGCATCCTTGAAGAGATGGTGAACCGCTACGAGGAGAAGGAGGAGCAGGCGGGGACCACAGTTCTGCGCCACTTCGAAAAGGCGGTCATGTTGCAAGTGCTCGATACCCACTGGAAGGAGCACCTCGCGGCAATGGATTACCTGCGCCAGGGCATTCACCTGCGTGGTTATGCGCAGAAAAATCCCAAGCAGGAATACAAGCGCGAGGCCTTCACGCTGTTCGACGAGATGCTCGGACGCATCAAGCGGGAAACCATCGGCGTGCTCTCCAAGGTTCAGGTGAAGGCCGAGGAGGATGTGGCGGCGGTCGAGGAGCAGCGGCGCGCGGCTGCAAAGATGGAGTTCAAGCACGCCGCGGCCTCGGCCATCGCCGGCACCGGCGCTTCCGAGCCGCGCGATACCGAAGAGGAGCACCGCCCCTTCGTTCGTGAAGGCCGGAAAGTCGGGCGCAACGAACCGTGCCCGTGCGGCTCCGGAAAGAAATACAAACAGTGCCACGGGCAGTTGAGCTAGACCATTAAAAGGTGCCACAGGAGCGCCAGCAATCTCACGTTGGTGTCCGCTGTGGCTGCAAACGTTTCTTACATCTTTGCAGTGAAATGGTTTTTGGGTTAAGGAGAGACAATGGCCGTCGGTTACCAAGGGCTGCCAAAGCTATATCCAGTGGGGGGCGTGCGCCTTGGCACAACCGCTGCCGGCATCAAAAAGCCGGGCCGTCCGGATCTGGTCCTGATCGAATTGGCTCGGGGCACGACGGCATCGGCGGTCTTTACGCGCAACGCCTTCTGTGCGGCTCCCGTCATCGTTGCCCGCGAGCACCTGTCGGCCCGCGCCCCCGCCTACCTGCTAATCAACACCGGTAATGCCAATGCCGGGACTGGGCGACAGGGCTTTATCGACGCCCATACCTGCTGTGAAGCTGTCGCCGCCCGAGGGGGCTGTGAAGCGGCCGACATCCTGCCGTTTTCCACCGGCGTGATCGGCGAACCGCTACCGGTAGCGACCCTTGCCGACGCCATCCCCGCTGCGTTTGCCGCCCTCAACACGGAGGGCTGGGCGAGCGCCGCCGACGGTATCCTGACCACTGATACGGTCCCGAAAGGGGCCTCACGGCAGGTCGAGATCGGTGGTCGAATGGTGACAGTAACCGGGATCTCCAAGGGCGCCGGGATGATCCGGCCGGATATGGCGACCATGCTGGCTTTCATCGCCACCGATGCGGTCGTCGAACGAGGCGCTCTCGAAGGCTTGCTGAAGCGAGTCGCCGACCTCTCCTTCAATCGCATCAGCGTCGATGGCGACACCTCTACCAATGACGCCTGCGTGCTGATGGCCACCGGCGCCAGCGGTGTAGAACCAGAACCGGGAAGCGACGACTTTTCGACCCTCGAAGCGGCGGTGACCGGGGTCTGCCGGGAGCTGGCGCAGCTCATCGTGCGAGATGGTGAGGGCGCCACCAAGTTCATCGCCATCGAGGTGGTGAAGGGTCGCGACCAGAAAGAGTGCACGGATGTGGCCTATACCATCGCCCATTCGCCACTGGTGAAAACCGCCTTCTTTGCCTCCGACCCGAACTGGGGCCGAATCCTGGCTGCCGTCGGCCGGGCCGGAGTCCCGGACCTGGACCTGGAGAGCGTTACCATTCACCTGAACGAGGTCTGTATCGTTCGCGATGGCGGCCGCGCAGCGGACTATGAAGAAGCCAAGGGCCAGCTGGTCATGGATCAGGAGGAGATCACCATTCGCGTCGATCTCTCCCGTGGCTCGGCCGAGGCGACGGTCTGGACCTGCGACTTCTCCTATGACTACGTCCGCATCAATGCCGAATACCGGACTTGACTGGGCGCCGGAGTTCGGATTGGGGATGGGCACCCGCGGGGATTCCGCTACCAGCTCTGTTGTGCCAAGTGGCCTACTTGCCCAAACAGCGGGGGCAAAAACCGTATCGGAGCCCCCCTTCACGGGCGAATACTACCTGAATGCACACACCTGACTACTCCCGATACCTTCAGGTCGCCGCAGCGGTTATCCACGATCCTGCGGGCCAGATTCTGATCGCCCGTCGGGCCGACCATCGTCACCAGGGCGGACTGTGGGAATTCCCGGGCGGTAAAATAGAACCCGGTGAAACGGTGGAGCACGCCCTGGGGCGGGAGCTGGATGAGGAGCTGGGTATTGTCCCGACGCAGAGTCGACCGCTCATCCGAATCCCCCACGACTACGGTGGCCGGCAAGTCCTGCTGAACGTCCGGCGAGTCGACGCCTTTGACGGAGTCGCCTACGGCCGGGAAGGTCAGCCGATCGCCTGGGTTCGACCGGAGGCGCTCAGCGATTACGCATTTCCGGCTGCCAACCGCCCCATCGTGAACGCGGCACGGCTCCCCGATCGGGGACTGATTACGCCGGACCCCGGTCGGCCCGCTGAATGGGACGCTTTCCTCGGCGGATTGGAAAGCCGCTTAAAAAAAGGGATTCGGCTGGTTCAGCTGCGGGCAAAATCGCTACCGCCAAGTGAACTTGTGGTCCTTTCGGAGCAGGTTGCCACTCTGTGTCGCCAGTTCGGCGCTCACTTGGGCCTCAATGGTCCGGTGAGTATGGCTGAGGCCATTCCCGGGGCGGGTGTGCATCTGACCGGCACCAGACTGCGAGAGCTTACGGAGCGGCCTCTGGGGTCGGAGCGTTGGGTATCCGCGGCCTGTCACGGTGAAGAGGAACTGGAGCGGGCGCTCTCGATCGGAGTGGATTTCGTATTCGCGTCGCCGGTCCTGCCCACCGAGAGCCATCCCGGGGCACCGACTCTGGGCTGGAATGGCCTCAGGGCACTCTGCGAAAGAAGCCCTATTCCGGTTTATGCACTGGGAGGACTCGGACCAGCCGACCGCCTGCGTGCCTGGCAGTCCGGCGCACAGGGAATCGCCGCCATCCGGTCGCTTTGGAATCCCATTCCTTGAGATCTCTTGGTGGAGGTTTGCTTCCGCTCAACGGCGAACGATAACCAAGGGGTACACGGGGACCACGGGGGCCAAACAGGTGGCTGGGGTTATTTCTCCCGTGCGCCCCGTGTTCTCCGTGGTTCGAAACTCAACGCTGATTCGTTAAGTTTTTCAGGAGCCGTGCCCCTTGCTGCGCAGGCTCGAATCAAAGACGAACCCGTCATTGCGAGCCCCACCCGCCGCTCCGCAGCCCCGAATCGATGAGGAACTCTTAGCCGTCATTGCGAGCCGTACCCCCTGCTGCGCAGGCCCGAATCGGTGACGAACTCTTAGCCGTCATTGCGAGCCGTACCCCCTGCTGCGCAGGCCCGAA
>NZ_JAENYR010000123.1 GCF_016841685.1 Thiohalomonas denitrificans | reverse complement strand
GTCCTGACGTTTTTGGGGGGCTCTGAAAGTATCGCCAAGCATGCAACAGTACACTTAGGGCAAAACGACAGGGAGGTGCCGATAATGAGTGATGAAGAGCGCAAGCAACGGGAAGAGACCCGCAAGACCGGGGAAAAACCCGCTGAGCCACGCTCTCCCGGAGCCGCCACTTCGGCCACCAACGCGCCGGCGGGCGGTAGCCTGAAGGATCGGGACCAACCAGACGAAGGGGAGTTGCCCCGCCGCGAAGACATGCACCCCGGAGACCATCGGGCCAGGAAGGAAGAGGACGGCGAAGAGGAAGAGAAATCCGACTGAGCCGGGCGCCGAAGACTCAGTCACACTCCCGGAGAAACTCCTTGACCGCCGTCTCGACGGTGATCTGCCCGGCCTTGACCGCATCCTGGTAGCGATGCGTCCAGGGACCCATCAGACCTCGAGAGAGTTGCAATTCCCTTAACATCACCCGCGCCAGCGGACCGCCAAGCTGGAGAAAACCGCTCTCCTCGAAATCCCGCTCAGCTCGGTGCCGATCATATTCGATGCGCACAATCTCCGCATCCCAACGGCCGCTGACAAAGCGGAAACGCCCGTAGGCGGCCCGCGGATCACGATCGAAGGGGGAGCCAACGGAGCCGGTATTGACCACCAGCACCCCATCATGCCGCCGGATAAGGGGACGATGCGTATGGGAGGTGATGAAAAGGTCGCGGGCATCCCCGAGCTTATCGGCCAACTCATGGGCTTCGGTTTCAGGGCGAATCCCGTCCCGGTTGCCCAGCCGCGTGCCGTGGGTCACGTGCACCGAGCCGCCGTCCCGGTCCGTCAGATCGAGCTGGTCGGGCCAGGCCCTTACTTCGCTCAGTGCCGCTCCCAGTTGATCAACCGTCCAGTGGGCGAAGCGCCGCAGCTCGAAATGCGGAGTGCCCGGCTCCCTCGGTTGATCCGCGCAGCCGAGGACGAAGGTCTCATGATTGCCTTTGAGGAGGTGCGCGCGAGGCTGGCGTGCCCCGATGCGCCGCAGGCAGGCGCGACTGTAGGTCCCGCGGTTGACGAGATCGCCATTGATGATCACCTCATCCGGCTGCCACCGTTCAAGGTCCTCCAGCACCGCCTCGAGGGCGGGAAGATTGCCATGGATATCGGAGATCACCGCCAGTTTCACGGACTCGCCTCTGTTTGCCTCCCCCTTAGCCTACCATGCATCTCTTTGGCCCGGCTGCCTCCAAAAGGATTGAACCGCTTCGTTCAGCCGCAGGGGTGGCCGTTTGGTCGAGAGAAAAATCGGGTCCGCCCATGGGCAGCGGTTTGAGCGCGTGTGCTACATATCGATTCGGAACCGCTCTTCGCGGAACGCGAGTACCAGCCCCGCGGGATTGATGACCTCCAGGGTCGGCCCCTCCTTCAGGACATCCCCCTCTCCATACTGGCGCTGGTTGATAAAGACAAAGCGTTTTTCCGGGCGTTCACTGTAGACGTGAATGTTCAACACCAGATTGCCGATGGTCCGACGGATATCGACGGGGAGTTCGCTCCAGGCCTTGGCCGGAGGCTGCCGGACGGGTTCCGGCCGCTCTGCTACGGGAGGTTCGAGGTTCCCATGCTGCCCAGCTTTCTGCTCAAGGGGGCGTGCGGGAACAGTCCCAGCGACGGGGAGCGGCTCCGGCTTCCTCACAGGCACCGCAGGGTGCTCAACGGTCCGAACCGGCTGCGAATCCGAACCTGAGCTTCCCGATCGGATAACACCCGAACCGGATGCCGAAAGGGACGACAGGGCCACGGTGCCGGAGTCTTGCCAACGAACCAGGTAACCGGCAATTGACAGGGACATAACGGCTCCCAGCAGAAGCGCACTCACCAACGGCCCGATCCGGCGCACGGAGGGCCGAGCCGGAGGCGCCTGCCCCTGAAGGGTCGGGACGCTGCCGCGCGCGTGTTCACGCTGGGACTTGTTCAGTGCCTCGAGGATGTATGACACCCGTTACTCCCCACCCGCCGGGACATCGAGCCGCGGAATCGCCGGATCGGCCGCGGCCGTATTGAGTTGAATAAGGGTCCGCGGTCCGGCGATGCCATCCATCTCCAGAAGATGCTGCTGCTGAAAGCGGGTCACCTTTTCACGAAGAGCATCGGTATAGGTCTCGGGTACCGGTACCCCCCCTCCAAGGCGTTCCCACACCCACTGCACCGCCCACGGCGACGACCGCCTCCCGATCAGCGATGCTTCAGGATCCGGTGGACGCCACAGGATGAGGTATTGCCCACGCCAGAATTGGTCCGCCTCCGTGAGCGGCAGTCTCCATCGCTCCTCGCCTACCCGAAACTCGACGCGCCGATCCTGCATGCCCGTCAGCAACACATGCCGGGTACCATCGTCACTCCAAAAGCTCAGAACGGCCGGTCGGTTCAAGCGGAGCAACTCCGCCCAGCCGGCCCTCCCCCGCAGGCAACGCAGGCCGCGAGTGCGGGCGGACTGGCAGAAGCCCGCCACCGGCTCGCTGGCGGCGATCCCCCAATGCTCGAGCAGGTTGGTCTTGGCAACTTCCGCATCGAGGCTGGTTGGCGTTTTCCGAATCAACTGCTGAATCCGGATATGCGCCGGCAGCGCTTCCGGCTGCAAAGGCGCAGGGGATTCGGCGGCAGTGACGGTAACGGCAGTCATGGGTGGCGCCATACGCTCGAATACCAGGGCCAGTATCGAGCGGGTGTCGGGCAGGAATCCCGCGCCCGCCAGGGCCAGCGCCAGGACTCCAAGGAGCGCGGCCCTGGCCCCGAATGGCCGCTGCCCGTCCCGGTTGCCCTTGAGCTCGGCGGCGGCACAGCGCACCACCTTGCGCTCTACCCGTTCACAATCGATGGCATACGCTCCCAGCAGGGCCCGATCACAGACATTGTTGATAAGGCGGGGGATACCGCCTGAAAACGCATGGATTTCGTTCAGTGCCCCCCGGGTAAAGAGGCTCCTTCGCGCCCCGGCCACTTGCAGACGGTGAACCACATAGGCACGGGTCTCCTCGAGGCTCAATGGCATCAAGTGGCAGCGCGCGGTGATGCGTTGCGCCACCTGTCGAAGCTCCGGCTGATCGAGAAGGTGCCGAAGTTCCGGCTGGCCGATAAGGAAGATCTGCAGGAGTTTGTGGCGGTCGGTCTCCAGGTTAGTCAGCAGCCGCACCTGCTCCAGAACATCGGGGCTGAGGTTCTGCGCCTCGTCGATGAGCAGTACTGTGCGGCGCCCCCGGCTGTGCGCGTCGAGAAGGTGAGCATTCAACCGGTCGATGGGTGCCTTGGTGGAGTCCCGCTCATCAGGCAGGGGGATTCGTAACTCTTCAAGGATGTTGCACAGCAATTCCGGCGCTGTCAGCTTCGGGTTGAGCACCAGGGCCGCATCTACCGCTTCGGGCAGTTGCGCCAGGAAGGCCCGGCACATCATTGTCTTGCCGGTCCCCACTTCCCCGGTCAGCTGTAAAAAGCCACCCGCCTCGCCCGCCCCGTAAAGGAGATGCGCGAGCGCCTCCCGATAGCGTTCGCTCAGGTAAAGAAATCGCGGTTCGGGGGTAATGGAAAACGGCTTTACATCAAGGCCGAAATGATCGAGGTACATGCCAGTCCTGCTCAGGGTCGACTTCCTAACATTCTAGGAGCCTGTCCGAGAATAGCGATGGTCACGAGGGCAAGACTGAAGTCAGATTTTTCGGTCATTTTAGCGAAAATGAGCAGTAAATCTGGCCAATCAGGCTTGGCCGGAGTAGGTCGGTCTATTCTCGGACAGGCTCCAGAGTCCGGCTAATGGACGAACTCCAGGGAAAGGAGTCCGCAACGCAGCATTGGCCCATTAGCGGGGCTCCCTTCGGGGCGGCTCACAAGCGCCCTCGGCTGCGTTGCACTATTTTCCGCATGGACCACTAGACTGTTGAACACGGAAACAGCAACCAAACCATACAGTACCATGCCCGACACCCAACACGCGCTGGTCAAGACACTGCTACATCGGTACGGAAGGACCTACGCCGAGGAGGTCGGTGTGCGCGTGGAGGACAACACCCCCTCGGCGCTCTTTCAACTTCTGTACATGGCCCTGCTGTTGAGCGCACGCATCGCAGCGGGGAACGCGGTGAAGGCGGCTATTGCCTTGCGAAAGGCTGGATTGACAACGCCGCAGAAAATGGCGGACGCCTCGTGGCAGGAGCGCGTCGACGTGATTACCTGGCACGGCTACAAACGCTACGACGAAAGTACCTCGACTATGCTGGGCAAAACGGCCCAATGGCTGCTGGACCAGTACAAGGGCGATCTTCGCCGACTGCGCCAGGCGGCGGATCACCGGGTCGATGAAGAAAAGAAACTACTGAAGCAATTTAAGGGAATCGGTGATGTGGGTGCCGACATTTTCCTGCGGGAGGTCCAGGGTACCTGGGATGAAGTCTATCCCTATGCGGACAAAAAGGTGCTGGCCTCTGCCGGCAAACTGGGCCTGCCGCAGCAACCGGAACGGCTTGCCGAAATGGTCGCCAGGAAGGACTTTCCAAAGTTTGCGGCGGCCCTGATCCGGGTCGATCTGGAGCGTGCCCACAAAGCCGTGCAGGACGAAGCCGGCAGGTGATGGCCCTTGGATCTCGAGCAGCCGCCGCCATACCGCCATCGTACAGGGTTTGATATCGGCGCCAATCGGACCGTTTTGGCCCTGGCCATGGCAAGACTCGGCGACGCCTTGGGCAACAGCATGCTGTTCGTGGTCATTCCGCTCTATGTCGCAAGCCTGCCGGCCCCGTGGCTGCCCTTTCCGGACGCCCTGCAAGCCGGGATTCTCATCTCCGTTTACGGGCTGATTACCACCGCGGTTCAACCCCTCGCCGGCGCCTGGGTCGACTGGTCCGACCGCCGCAAGCCTTTCATCCTGGGTGGACTCCTGCTGGCCGGTATCGCCATCGTCAGCTTTGTCTTTGCCCAGCAATTCAGGGATCTGCTTTTCCTGCGGATTTTTCAAGGGATCGGGCTGGCCCTTACGATCCCGGCGGGCATGGCGCTGCTGGCGGCGAACACCGAAAAGGCAACCCGCGGCGGTTCGATGGCGATCTATACCACGGCGCGGCTGGTCGGGTTCGGACTCGGCCCCTTGATCGGTGGTGCACTGCATGACACCCTGGGCTTCAATGCGGTTTTCTACACCGCCGCTGCGTTTATTGCCATTGCAACGCTGCTGGTACAGCTCTGGATCAAGGAGCGCCCCAGCCGCGGCACCACGGAGGCACACCGGACCTTTCGCGTGTTCGATCGCACACTGCTGTCCCCCGGGATCCTGGGGGCGGGGTTGGCGGTATTCGCCATGGCCAGCGCCTTTTCGGTGATGACCCCGTTGGAACAGGAGTTCAATGAGCGCCTCGAGCAAGGGGCCTTCGCGTTTGGCGCCGCATTCAGTGTGCTGATCCTGACGCGGCTGTTGCTGCAGGTGCCTTTTGGTCGACTTTCGGACCGCTTCGGCCGGAAAACGGTGATTATTTCCGGGCTGATGATCATGGCGCCGGCCACCGCCCTGATTGGCGAGGTCCAGACCACGGCCCAACTACTCGGGCTGCGGGCCATTCAGGGAATCGGGTCGGCAGGCATTGCCGCGCCGGCCTTTGCTCTCGCAGCGGACGTCAGTACCGACGGAAACACAGGCCGACAGATGGCCCTGACCACGATGGGCTTTGGATTGGGAATCGCCACCGGGCCGATTATGGCCGGCGGCCTGGCCATCATCTCCTTTCGGCTGCCGTTTCTGGTGGCCGCTACCCTGCTTCTGGTCGCCGCATGGACTCTCTACCGGTATGTCCCGGAGACGCTGGAGTCCGGGACAGGCGAAGGCCGCTTGCAGTGACACCCGATTTGCCATGGTTCAGGCCGATTCCTGCAAGTCGAAAAAATCCACCCTCCCGCTATCGAGACAGTATTCGGCACCAACCACCATGAGCGTGCCCTCGCCGATGAGTTGCTCCAGAAGTTCGGAGCCGTGGCGCAGGTGATTGGCAGAGGCGCGCACATTGGCGCGGACCGCTTCCTCCATCAACGCCTCAGGGTCGTCTCGCAGATCGGTTTCCACCAGTCCCGCTATCGATGGACTGATGCGATTGACGATGGAGCGGATATTTCTCGAGGGGCTGGAGCCCCGGCCGGTCAGTTGATCGATGGTCGCGCCGATGGCACCGCAGTGCGAGTGGCCGAGCACCACCACCAGCGGCGTACCAAACCGGGCGGCGGCGAATTCGACACTGCCCACCTGCGAAGGGGCGACGATATTGCCGGCGACACGGATGACGAAAAGCTCGCCCAGACCCTGATCGAAGACCATTTCGGCGGGCACCCGGGAATCGGAACAGCCGAGGACCACGGCGATCGGTTTCTGCTCGGCGACAAAGTCGGCCCGGCGGCCGTGGCTGGCCAGTGCGTCCAGGCTCTTGACATTGGAGACGTAACGCCGATTGCCTTCTTTCAGACGTTCGAGCGCTTCGAGTGCGGAGGTCATATCGGAATCACCCTGGCTGAGGAGAGCGGTCGGCAAACTGCCCTATTTGCCCGTTCCCTGAATTCGAGCGGGCATTCGCCTGCGGACAGGCTGGCGGTGGAAGAGTACCTGATGCGGCTGCCTATGGCGACAAGGGTCACTTGCAACCGATGAAGCGCACGCTGGTGCTGCGTTCCGTGAGGACCCGCTGCACCACGCTCAGCGTACGCTCGATCGCCTCGTCGTCGGTATGGTGGGACAGGGAGAGCCGAAGCGAACAGTGAGCCGCCTCATCCGAGAGGCCCATGGCCTTGAGTACATGCGTCGGTTCCGGGGAGCCGGACTTGCATGCTGAGCCGGAGGAGCAGGCGATACCGTGCTGGTCGAGCGCGATCACCAGCGATTCGCCTCGCAGCCCGGGCAGCGTCAGGTTGAGGGTGTTCGGCAGACGCATCCCGGCCGCGCCATTGCGGGTGGCGCCGGGGATCAGCTGCATCAGTCCCGCCTCCAGCCGGTCGCGCCGCTCCTGCATCGCCCCGCTCTGCCCGAGCCACTCGCCCGCCAGCACCGCCGCCCGGCCGA
>NZ_JAENYR010000122.1 GCF_016841685.1 Thiohalomonas denitrificans | reverse complement strand
ACCTACATCCATGTAGGCGTCCTCGTAATGACAGCGGGGGGAAGTTCATCAGGAGCACTACCCGCCGCTCCGCAGCCCCGAATCAATGACGAACTCTTAGCCGTATTGCGAGCCGTACCCCCTGCTGCGCAGGCCCGAATCAAAGACGAACCTTTAGCCGTCATTGCGGAGCGCCGAACGAGGGTCCCTTCTCCCTCAGGGAGAAGGACAGGATGAGGGGGAAAGAAAACGGTCACGGCCTATTAGATCACCCCCTCCCTGGCCCTCCCCCACAGGGGGAGGGAATGGCATCATCGGCCCTGTTCCATACCCCTGGCTGGATTCGTTGCCATGGGATCACCTCCCTCATTGAATTGATCCTGAATAACGGTTACAGTTTACAAATCGAAATCATATAGATCAATTCGTAAACACAGGGAGAGGCCGATGATCGGCGAACGAATTGAGCGTGCTCGCCTCGCTTCGGGGCTGTCCCTGCGTGGTCTGGCCGATGCAATCGGCGTATCCCACACCATGGTCGCCAAGTACGAAAAGAATCAGGCGACACCCCCATCCCAAGTCTTGATCCTGCTGGCCAAGGTGCTCGGAGTGCGGGTGGAGTACTTCTTCCGTCAAGTGGAAGTACACCTCGAAGGAGTCGAATACCGCAAGCGCACCACACTCCGGGCGGGTGACAAGAAGAAAATCCTCGCCGATGCCGAGGATCAGTTGGAGCGCTGGGTCACTCTCGAGCAGTTCCTTCCACAGGCGTGGGCGCTCGAATTCCGCGTGCCCAATGAAGTACCTGAGCGAATCGAGGCTGCCGACGACATCGAAGCGGCCGCGCTGGCGGTTCGAAACGTCTGGCAGTTGGGCCACAACCCCATCCCGGACCTTATCGATACGCTCGAAGAGCAGGGTCTGCGTGTGCTGACCATCGACGGAGACATTCCCCAAAAGTTTGACGGTTTCTCAGCCCATTACGACAGTAATCCTGTCGTCGTGGTCGACAAAAAGTGGACTGGCGATCGGCAGCGCTTCACGCTGGCTCATGAACTCGGGCATCTTATCCTGCACGGCCGCCTCGGGCCTGAACTGGATGAGGAGAAAGCCTGCAACCGTTTTGCCGGCGCCTTTCTGGCGCCGCGCGATGTGGTTCTGAAAACCCTGGGGGAAAACCGCCACTGGCTGGAATTCCAGGAACTCGCCTTATTGAAACAGGAATACGGCCTGAGCCTGGCTGCCTGGATTTACCGTTGTTCCGATCTCGGCATCATCAACCAAACCACCACCAAAGAGCTGTGGCGCATCTTCCGCGTTCGCGGTTGGCATAAAAAAGAGCCGGGCAAACCTTACCCCAACGAGAAGACCCGTCTCTTTCAGCAGCGAGTCTATCGTGCCCTGGCCGAAGAGTTGATCGGCGAAGCCAAAGCAGCGGAACTGCTGGGGATAACGCTGCGAGAACTGCAGCAGTGTCGACACATGGAGTGTGCGTCCGATGCTGCTGATCAGTGATGCCAACATCCTGATCGACATGGAAGTCGGCGGTCTGCTGGAAGCCATATTCCGCCTGGATGAGACCTTTGCGGTTCCGGATGTGCTGTACAGCGAAGAACTGGAAGAGCACCACCCCGAACTGCCGACCCTGGGACTGCAAGTGATGCAACTTGGCGAGGGAGGCGTTTCCGCGGCTATGGCCCTCGTTCAGATGTACTCCGGGCCCAGCGTTAACGACTTGTTCGCCCTGGAGCTCGCAAGAGAAAATAACTGTCCGTTATTGATCGGAGACAGGGCCCTTCGAAAAGCCGCCGAACAGGAAGGTGTTCAACTCCATGGAATACTTTGGCTGGTCGAGCAAATGATTCGTAATGGAATTGTTCCCCTGGAACGAGCTGAACAAGCCTATAAGGAATGCGAAACGGGGGGAGGCGGCTGCCGTGGGATGCGGTAAATCGCCAGATGAGAACACTCAAGGTCGCACCGTGACAGTAGACGAATGCAAGGCCTGGCCCACTTGCATTTACCAATCTTCCAGGGCCGATATAAGGAGACCGATATGTCCACCACTGGAGAGAAGCCTGGAAAGGGTACCTACACCTGCACCAAGTGCGGAGAGAAGGTGACGCTGGATGACCACGGCGATACCTTGCCGCCCTGCCCCCGTTGCCACGGCACAGACTACCGACCGTAATCTTCAGCGGCCGACTCCCATAACACAGGGAGTCGGCCGCGCCTCTCTCAAAGCTCTTCTTTAAACTCCTTACGGCGGTCGTTCCCTGCGTCCTATCTGCAAGACGGGAGCCTGTTTTAGTGGCCGCCGTGGCAGCGTCACGCGCAGATGCCCCTCAACGAAAGGCAGGTCAAGGTACTCAACCGGCTACTCGACAACGTTGACGACGAATTCCGACATGGCATCAACGCTGGCAAATACCAGGCCCGACCAAGGTCAGTAAACCCACCGCTACCCGCGACCTATCGGACCTGGCCGAAAAGGGCTGTCTGGAAAGATTACCGGGCGGAGGACGCAGTACCCGATACGGGCTGGTTCTGGAGCCGTCATAGACCGTTTTCGCACGCGGTTTTACTTGTCGGCCACGCACTGGCAGCATTGGAGGCGCTGTCCAAGTCCGGACAAGGGAGTGAGCTGTGCGCAAACAGGAAGCACGATTGAAACGCACCCAAGGCGGGCGACCATGAAGACCGCACTCATCGTGCTCAGCTCCGCCCTCACCGTGGTGGGCGGCCACCTGCTGAACCGCCGCTGGGATCGCGCCGTTTTCTTCTATCTCCTGCTGTTCGCTGCCACCTGGTTCGGCGCGGGAGTCGCCTTTTTCAATCCCCAGTGGGGCGGTTTCTCCGCCCGGCAGCTCTTCGGCGGGGCGCTGTTGCTTCTCTGGCTCATCGGGCTCCTGGTCACTGTCCGTGACATCCGCCGCCCCGATGACACACGGCAACCGGCTTGGTCCATCACCGGCGGCATCACGGCCCTCGTTCTCACCCTCTGGAGCACACTGATATTCGGCTGGGGCGGCGCATTGGTGCTCGGAAAACTGGACAGACCCTGGCAGAACGCCGGCGTCGAGCGTGCCGGGGAAACCACCACCAGCCACCGTACCCTGGGGAATGACCACTTCTCCCATTACATCTACTCCGGCCATATCGAAGACCCGATGGTCGATCTGCCCGAACCGCCCAAGGGCAAAGGCAAACTGGTCGGCCGGGTAGAATACGAAGGCCGCCCCGCCGCTGGCGTGGTACTCCGCCTCTTTCTCAACAGCCGCTTCCGTAGCGCACGGCTGACCACCGACGAGAACGGCCGTTTCACTCTCGACGTGCCGCCCGGCCGCTGGGAGATCGATGCCCTGATCACTGAAAGCTGGCCTGGAAGGCCGGAAGAGGATCTCATCCCGCTCACGGGCGACGAAAGACATCTCGGCCAAGGCGATCCCTTCGACTGGAGCCCGGCCCGCCGCGCCTCCCGCACAGTCGACGTTCCCGCCGACGGCCAGCCGTCGGATGCCCTCGTGCTCCGTTTCCGCGACCCGGTCGCCCTCCTCTGGCCCGGCAGGGAAGGGCAAACCGCCGGAGAAAACGACACCCTCAGCTGGCTCCCGTTTCCGGAGGCCACGCAGTACCGGGTCGCCCTGCACGGCATCACCCGCCGCGGCGACACCACCACCTACACCCCGCTGACCCAACAGGTGGTGGATACCACCCGACTGCCCCTCAACACACTCCAGCGCATCCCCGCCGCCGGCGAAGAGCACGAGTACGACGTTGTCGTCTTCGCCTACGACAGCGAAGGCCGGCCCCTCTCCCGCAATACCCGCTTCTTCGGCACCAGCTTCACCCTCGAAGACAGCCGCCTGATTGGTGATACGCTAACCGAGTCCTTCGGCGGCACCACCCCCACCGCAGAGGAGTTCGAACAGCTGCACGCCAACGAAAAGCGCCTCGATGCCGTAAGAGTGCTCCTGGACGAAGAGCTCCCCCGGGCCGCCGAAGCACTGCTGCAGAAGGTCGACGGCCCCACAAAACCCGGTCGCCGCGAAGCCCTCACTGCCTACTTGCGCGCCGCCCAGGGGCGCTGTGAAGAGGCGCGCGAAATGGCGGAAACCGCCAAGGAGAAGGGAACGGACTGTATGCCTGAGAGCCAAGCAAAAGATCGGAAAAAACAAATAGTTGGAATGACGACGAGGTGAAGGTAAAAGTTTTGTAACTACTCGCCCAGGTCCACTCTCGAGACCTTGCACGATACAGAGAATCCGTCATCCCCGCGAAGGCGGGGATCCATTGTGTCGCTCCTGGATTCCCGCCTTCGCGGGAATGACGCTTCTTAAGCGCTGAGGGAAGCCTGGCTAACGGCCAACCGACAAAACCTGCTCCCTATGGTTGGCGCATAGGATCTCTGAAAGCAATGGAATTTTAATTAGAAATGTATTAACCTGACAGGTAAGTCATTTGCTCGATATCGAATTTGCCAGCAAGAAACTGCAAAAGCGGTTCAACCAGGAGAAAGAGCTGCTCAAGGCCTTTGGGCAGAAACGGGCCAAGCGCATCAGGGTGGTCATGACGGCGCTGCGAGCGGCCCCCTCGCTGGGGGCCTTTGCGCCTCCGTATAGCCCACCCCACAGATGCCACGAACTCACCGGCAACAGAAAAGGACTGCTTAGCGTCGATCTGGATGGCCCCTACCGGCTGATCATCCAGCCCTTGCACAATCCGCTGCCGGAAAGAGCGGAAGGCGGGCTGGACTGGAACCGCGTCACCACCATCAAGATCGTAGGCGTGGAGGACACCCATGGATAACGTAGCGACCAATCAATATACCCCTGACTACACCGTCACCCCCGGCGAGGTGCTGGAGTACGAGCTCGAACTGCGCAACATGAGCAAGACCGAGCTCGCCAAGCGCACCGGGCTGACGGAAAAGCACGTCATCGCCATCGTCAAGGGCAAGGGCACCGTCATCATCACGCCCGAAACCGCGATCAAGCTGGAGCGTGCGTTGGGCATGCCGGTGGAGTACTGGCTCAACCTGGAGGCGCACTACCAGGAGACCCGCGCACGCCTCGCCGAAGAGGGCGAGCTGGAGAAACATCTGGATTGGCTCAAGCGCATACCGGTCAACGCCATGGCCAAGATGGAATGGATCCCGAAGCACAGGGACAAGAAACAGCAGCTCGATGAAGTGCTGCGCTTCTTCGGCATTGCCAGCGTGGATCAATGGGACGATATCTGGCCCAACGTCGCCGTGGCCTACCGCCAGCACAACAAGCATGAAATCTTTCCCGAGGCGATCTCTGCCTGGTTGCGCAAAGGCGAGCTGGAGGCGGCCGACATCCCGTGTGAGCCGTACAGCAAGGCCGCCTTCCGCGAGGCGCTGGACGGGATACGCAGCCTCACTGCCGAGAGCGACCCCGCACACTTCGTCCCCGAGATGCAGAAACGCTGTGCCGCCGCGGGCGTGGCCGTGGTCTTCGTCTCCTGCCTGCCCAAGACCGGCGTTAGCGGCGCCACCCGCTGGGTGAACCCGGACAAGGCGATCATCCAGCTCAGCCTGCGCTATAGGACCAACGACCATCTCTGGTTCACCTTCTTTCACGAGGCGGGGCATATTCTTCTCCACGGCAAGAAGGAGCTGTTCATCGAAGGCGCCAATGGCATGGACGAAGAAAAAGAGGCGCAGGCCAACGCGTTCGCCGAACAGGAACTCCTGTCCCGAAAGGCCTTCAATGCCTTTGCCAAACAACAACCGTTCAGCAAAGTGGCGATCCAACGCTTTGCCCAGGAGGTGGGCATTGCCCCCGGCATCGTCGTCGGCCAGTTGCAGCACAAAGGCCTCCTTCCGAAGACCCACTGCAACGACCTGAAGGTCCGCTATCAGTGGGCACACGAGTGCTGACAGACCAATAATCCCGGACCGCCGAAAGATCGGGTCCAACCATTGAATGACGAATCCATGACCATGAACACCAAAGAACTACAACCGGAAGTGATGACCGGCGAATCCCTCGATATCAGTGAACAGCGCAGAAAAGAGCTCAAACAGCTCTTTCCCGGCGTCTTCACCGAGACCGTCAACGACAAGGGCGAGGTGGTCGAGACCATCGACTTCGAGCGCCTCAAGGCGGAGCTGGGCACCTTCTCGGACATCTACGAGGGCCGGCGCGAGCGCTACGGGATGGAGTGGCCCGGCAAGCGCGATTGCATGAAGCTGATCCAGGAACCGTCCCGCGCCACCCTCAAGCCCTGCCGGGAAGAGTCGGTGGACTTCGACACCACCCAGAACCTCTTTATTGAAGGGGATAACCTGGAAGTGCTGAAGCTCCTGCAGAAGAGCTATTACGGCAAGGTGAAGATGATCTACATCGACCCACCGTACAACACTGGGAATGAATTCATTTACCCAGACAAATACTCAGAATCACTTGAAACTTACCTTGCCTATGCGGGGCTAGTCGACGATGAAGGGAAAAGGTTTGCCACCAATACTGCTACTGAAGGGCGCTTTCATACCAAGTGGCTAAACATGATGTACCCGCGCCTCTATCTTGCCCGCAACTTGTTGCAGGAAGATGGTGTGATATTCATTTCAATCGACGACAATGAAGCAGAGAATTTGAGGAGACTATGCAATGAAATCTTCGGAGAAGAAAACTTCTTGGCTCAAATAGCTTGGGAGAAACGTTATACAAGAAGCAATAATGCCAAGCGATTTTATTCTTTGAAAGACAATATATTGGCATACCGCAAGTCTGATTCGCTTGAGTTTATTAAAGAGAAGAGAACAGAGAAATCGGATTCAAACTACAGCAACTCAGATGATGACCCTAGAGGTCCATGGATGACATCCTCGTACGTGAATCCAGCAACCAAGGCGGAGCGTCCAAATCTGATTTATGAGATTAAGAATCCATTTACGGGAAGAATAATTTCACATCCAACGCACGCTTGGAAATATAGTAGAGAGGAAAACAGTAGGCATTTGGAAGAAAAGAGATTGTGGTGGGCCACCTGTGTCACGATAGATGTCCGCTCTCTTTGATAGACTCTAACAGTAAATTACTAGGGGGCGGTACGGAGTGAAAAGGTGAGATATTCCGCAGAGAGAAAAGAGGCGGTGTTGAAGAAGATGCTGCCGCCGGAGAACAAGACGATCAAGGAACTGGCGCGGGAGGAAAGGGTTTCAGAGGCAACCCTGTACAACTGGCGCAAGCAGG
>NZ_JAENYR010000121.1 GCF_016841685.1 Thiohalomonas denitrificans | reverse complement strand
GCGCCAGCGGCTATGTCGGCGAGGTCACCACCACCCTGAAGTCCGCCGACGACGGAAGCAGCGGCGGGCAAATCGCCTTCGCCATGAGTGAATTGGTGATGGGCCCGCCCAACCTCAAAATCTGGGCCGAGCGCAAAAGCACCATCGACCAGGGCCTCACCCAAGGCGAGACCCGCGAGAGCCGTATCGGCTTCGAGGGCGCGGGCCTGGCCGACGACACCACCATCAACATCTACACCGAATGGTATGGTGAAAACGGACGGCCGCTTCCCGAAGCCCTCGGCGACTACGGCTACACCGCCCGTCTTGCCAAGGTGGTCGAGGCCAACCAGTTGGCGGCCGTCACCGGCAGCGGCGCCAACCAGCTCTCGCAATTCGCCATCAAGCCCGGCCGCCAGCTCCAGGTCATCCGCCTGCCCGAGGAGAACATCGGCAACCAGCACCTGTACCTGCAGGTCTCCGGCGAGCCGAAAGACCGTAACCCCGACTTCGGAAGCACCGGCGTCAACGAAGGCATCCTGACCTACCGCCCCGACCAATTCGTGCCGTTCAAGGTGCCGGTCTATGACGAAGAGGCCTCCGGCCTCAAACTCCAGGCCTACCGTCAAACCAACGAAGCCGACCCCAACCTCGACCTCGAACAACCCGAGCCCGCCTACCAGTGGGCCTACCGGCCGGAGTTTCAGTTCAGCATTTATGACTTGGAGGTCCAGGCCGTGCGCCGCGCCGATATGGCCGGTGATGTGACCGATATCCTGTCAGCTGAAGAGCCGCTGATAATGCTTTCTGACCAGTACCTGGAGGCCTACTACGATCTCTATGCGCCGGGGCAGCCCGCGCTGGGAGCTTTCAGCTACGAGGGGGAGAGAGAACTCGTTTTTGCTCTGGGCGAACAGGAGCTTACTGCGGTACTCGGAGATGACCAAACCATCCGCTTTGAAAGCCTGGAACACCTGGGTCGGGTTGATCCAGACGATATGCTTACGTTACGCCTCTACAGCAACAACGACTCGGCTAATTTGCTGTGGGAGTATGCCTTTGGGCCGCTTCCGCAAATTCTGGTGGACCTGGACCGTGACGGCATAATCTCCTCTGACAAAGAGGACCAGGTTAACGTAGAGAAGCCTTTTCGGCTGTGGATCAACGATGACGATGACAGCGGTGAGGTGGCCTACGGATTGAGTGATGTGCCGGGACAGTCGCCGACCTTCGAACAGGGCTCGAACCTGGTCGCCGACTTTCAGGAAGGGCGGGTCAACTGGAAGTCGGACCTGGTCGACTTCTTTCCCATAGGTCTTGAAGTACGCTCGGTGCTCAAAGCCTATCCGCCACGCGAGGGGTATGACTACCTTTTGCGCCACAGCGATGCCGCTTTCAACGTCGTTTATTCGGACCTGGACTTTGAAGAAGCCGGTGACTTCCTTACCGACTTCCTTTTGAGTGGCTTCGGCCCGCAGTTTGACGCCCCGCCGGAGGAGGCGGAAAAGAGGCGGGTTACCGAAACCGGTTTGAGCCTGCAGGCCTCCTTTCTAAATCGCATTGAGGCCTCAGAGAGTAAAGGGGTACTGCTTTTGGAGGCGCGAAGGGCCACATCCGAACCCCTTGAGCTGGCGGTGAGCCGCAACGGTGAGACGGTCGGCGTCATTCAGCTACCGCTTGAGTCCAGTGGCGTCGAGCAGATGTTCCGGCATGTGAATATGGTTGACGTGGTGGTGGACAAAAACGGCAGTGCAGTAACGGACATCGATGACGCAAGCGCCTCTCGATCCGGTACACCCCCCAACTATCCCGACGCCTACACCAATGACAAGTACTTCGTCTTTATCCATGGCTACAACGTGCCCCAGGAAGCGGCGCGGGGCTGGCATGCCGAGACCTTCAAGCGCCTTCACCAGCTCGGCTCAAACGCCCGCTTTGTGGGCGTGACCTGGCACGGTGACACCGGGCTCGATTACCACGAAGCGGTGAAATACGCCTTCATCACCGGGCACAAGCTGCGCGAGCGGCTGAGCTTTGTCTCCGGCGATGTGACCGTTGCCGCCCATAGCCTCGGGAACATGGTCGCCTCCAGTGCCATCGCCAATGCGGACTTTCCCGCGAGCCGTTACTACATGATCAATGCCGCCGTTCCGATTGAGGCCTATGCCCATTCGCAAACCAATGGACGGGACGGTAACGAAATGGTTGGGTTGATGACCGAAGATAGCTGGAAGCCGTACCGCGGCTTGGATGGCTCAGATAAGCTCTTCGCTGACAAGTGGCATACGTTGTTTACCGACGCCCGGCAGGCCCTCACCTGGGGCAATCGCTTCCGAAGTGCACTGGGGACGGAGACCTACAATTTCTACTCCAGCGGCGAAGATGTGGTCGAAAACCCCAACCCCAATGAAACCGTGACAAGCCATATCTGGAACCTCCTCATTGAGGCCTTGTCACGCGGCAACAAGGGGCGGCATGCCTGGGTGGCGCAGGAAATCGCCAAAGGCAGTGATTCGCTGCTTATCGCTCCCTTGATGGGGCATCAGCACGGCGGCTGGGGCTACAACGGAGCCTATGACGGGCAGAGTGGAGTGCTTTCGCTCGACAAAGAGACCTTCCGCCTTGAGCCGTTTTTCAGCCGGTTCGAGCCGGACGATGCGGTTTTCAGTTACACCGGCGATGTCCTCTTCGCTTCGGACCAGGACAGCGCAGCCGATACTGAAGCGGCCAAGCTGCACACACAGTTCAAGCTCTTGGCAGAAGCCATTCCGGCGAGGTCGTTTGCGGCGGCGGCTAATAAGATGGACGAATTAACGCGGTTGGGATACGAGAATTTCGACATGATGGACTACAAAAATCTAAATCAAGGTCTCTGGACGACAGAACGGCCTGCCGAAACCGGTGGTGTCCGGCCTTGGTGGCACAGTGACTTCCGGGCTGTGGCTTTAACCTATACGAGCCCGATGTGGGAGAAGATGATCGCCCTTGGAGGGCTTGGTGAATGAGATGGTTTGCGTTATTCCTGTTGCTTTTTCTTGAACCGGCTTGGGCATTTACAGCTCCGGTGGTGAGAATCGAGGTCACGGTCACAGACGAATCGGGAGCGCCTGTGCCTGATGCCAGGGTGGGGGCTGTCTATTACGGTGCCACAGATCACTATACCGATGTTGAATTGACTGACGAAAAAGGAATAGCTGTCGTTTCGGGGCGAACCGTCTATGCGGTGCCGTTTTCGGTATCGAAGCTGGGGTATTACCCTGGAGGAAAAAAAATAATGCCGCCGGCGGACGAAACAGAAGCGGGACTAAAGAAAGTTGCCGTCGTTCTGCGTAAAAAGCGCAACTCGATACCTCTGTACGCGATCAAGTATTCAGGCGAAATCCCTGTCGCCGAGGAGTGGGTCGGGTTTGATTTGCAAAAGGCTGACTGGGTGTCTCCTTTCGGAAAGGGAGTTTTTTCTGATCTTCTGTTGCGTTATGAGGGAGAGTTCTTGGGGATTGATAATGCCCGCGGAGAACTCAAGTTGCGGTTTCCCAATGACGGGGATGGAATGCGGCAGACCGATCGCCTGTATCCGGAGAGCAGTTTTAAAACACCGTATGAGGCGCCCGTTGGTGGTTACCACTTAAAGGCCATGAAATGGTTTCAGGCGATTGGCTATGACATGGACCAGAAATTAGTTCCAAATGAAGCGAAAACCTACTTCTTCCGTATCCGAACGGTTACTTCGAAAGAAGGAGAGATAGAAAGTGCTCTCTATGGGAAGCTGTACGGGGATATTCAGTACTCCCTGAGGAGTCTCCGTGGCGGGGTATCGAGCATTAAATTTATGTATTATCTGAATCCGACCCCCAATGACCGAAACTTGGAATTCGCCGTCGGGGAAAATCTTTTCAAAGACCTCAAGCATGAACAGCAGGTAAGAGAGCCTTAACGGCTTTCGCAACCGGTGTTTTTCATCTTGCCGAGAAGGCAAGTTGTACGCTACAAAGGCCCTGATTGCCCAAAAATAGAAGCACATGAAGCCCCCCTTTCCCACCTGTCCATCCGTAAACAGGAAGACCTGCAGCGCTTCGTCGCTCTCATCCGCGAGGGCTGCCCAGCGGTGCACCTCGTCATCCTTTTCGGCTCCTACGCCCGTGGGGACTGGAAGGCGGCGGCGGACCTGAAGCCCGACCGGCGCTTGGGTCACGCCTCGGACTACGACATCCTGGCGGTCACGGAGGAGTTCGAGCCGTGAGATGCACTGGAGTGGCAGCCATACGCCTTCATCACCGGACACAAGCTGCGCGAGCGGCTGAGCTTTGTCTAGCCTCGGGAATATGGTCGCCTCCAGCGCCATCGCCAATGCGGACTTTCCCGCGAGCCGTTACTACATGATCAATGCCGCCGTTCCGATTGAGGCCTACGCCAGCGGTCAGTCCCATGGGTGGGACGGAGTGGAGATGCTTGGCCGCATGACAGAAGATTCCTGGAAGTCCTATCGGGAGCAGGACGGTTCGGACAAGCTCTTTGCGGACGGCTGGCATAACCTGTTTACCGATTCGCGCAAATGATTAACCTGGGCCGACCGGTTCCGGAGTGTACTGGGCACCGAGACCTACAACTTCTACTCCAGCGGTGAGGATGTGGTCGAAAACCCCAACCCCAATGAAACCGTCAGCAGCAGCATCTGGGATGTGATTATTAAAGTGTTCACTTTTGACAACCAAAAAGGTCGGCACGCCTGGGTGGCGCAGGAAATCGCCAAGGGAAGTTCTGCACTGTTCATCTTTACTTCGATGGGTAGCCAGCACGGGGGCTGGGGATAAATCAGGCCTATGGCGAGACCTTGGTAGACCCCCCGTACTGGTGGCCGCTCGGTCCGCAGAAAGCGATTGAACTGACCGAGTCTGACCTGCGTATGGAGCCGTTTTTCAAACGGTTTGAGCAGGAGGATTCGCTCATCGAGAGCTTTGATGGTGACATCCTGTTCGCGCCAAATGGAGATGCCGGGACGGACGAGTTCGCGAAAGACGAAAAGGTGCAGTTCAAGATGCTGGCGGAGGCAATTCCTGCAAGGTCGTTTGCGGCGGCGGCCAATAAGGTAGACGAATTAGCGCGCCTGGGATACGAGAATTTCGACATGATGGATATGAAAAACGGTGGCTGGCCACCCGATCGGTTGGATGAGCCGAAAGGTGACGATTGGTGGCACAGTGATTTTCGAGCGGTGGCATTGACGTATACACATGTCATGTGGCGGAAAATGATCACGCTGGGGGGATTGGATGCATGCGCAGACTGTTGATAGTTCTAATGCTGGTTGCTCTGCCCGCGTATACGGCGGCCTTGACCCCGCTGATTGAGGTGGACGTCACGGTTGTTGGTGAGAATGGGAGGCCTTTGGAAGGGGTGTCCGTGCGTGGTGACTTTGTGGGAGTCGTTCCTGGTGATGGCCATGTAGAGCGACAAGTCACGGATGAAAAGGGGTTCGCCAAACTCTTGGGCCGATCATTTTTCCCAGTAAGGGTCACAGCAGGAAAGCTCGGTTACTATGAAACCCTCGTGGAGATAAATACTAAGGAGGTTGGTGAAAAGGAGTATTCTGATCAAGAGATCACCCTGACGCTCCGTGAAAAGCGCAATCCAATACCTCTATATGCCATCAAGTATTCAGGCGAGATTCCCGTGGCCGAGGAGTGGGTTGGTTTTGATCTGCAAAAGGCGGACTGGGTGTCTCCTTATGGAGATGGTGTAGTGCCAGACTTTCTGTTCTGGTATGAGGGTAGTGTTGAGAGTTTTCTTAATGCGGAGGGGGTTCTGAAGGTGAGGTTTTCGTCGCCGGACGACGGCCTTCGTGAAATTGAACCTTTAACAACTTATAGTCGCCTGCTCGTTCCTCATGAAGCCCCAAAATCAGGTTATGTTGGTGGGGAAAAGATATTCATTTTCAAGGTTACCGGTGAGCCTCCTATATTGAAGGGGGGATCTGCATACTATTTTGCGAGAATACGCTCTGAGAGAGACTCCAAAGGCGACTTGATTGAGAGCCATTACGCAAAAATTTATGAAGGGATTTCATTCGATCCAAGAATGAAGGACGGCGAATCAGGGGTCGCTTGGGTAGGATTTACGTATTACTTCAATCCTGTTTCAAATGATCGAAACCTGGAGTTCGATACCTCGAGAAACCTTTTCAATGAGCTTTCTTTTGATCAGAGGGTGAAGAATCCCTGATTATAAAGGCAGTCTCATTTTGTTCTCCACTAGATGTATTTCGCTCAACGGAACCTCCCGCCGTGACATGGTGAACCGAGCCGACAAGGAGATGAATTATGGCTAAGGGTAGGCCGCGTCGTCATTCCCGGTCACCCCCACAATGTCACACAGCGCGGTAATCGCCGTGCGGAACCCTCGTTCCTGGATATTTCTGTATCTATAAATAATCGTTCTTTCACCGCCTCCAACCAAGGCCACAGCGCCGAGTTTCACGGCTATCTCAGCGAACCGGCGCGGGGGCGGAAGGACTATTGGTTGCAGGTGATGGAACATAGCTTTCGGTTAAACCCGCAAGCTGACGATGTCTATTCCGGCCTTTACCCCGAGTTGAATTAGGAGCAGTCACTGTGAAGCGAACGTCGATCGCCTTTTTCACGATAATCTTGGTTGTAACCACGGTCGTATTGTGGGTGCTGCTGAGCGAGCCGCAACCCGAGCGGCCGAATACTATTGCGAACCAAGATCGCCCGGACGAGGCCAAACTGGAAGAGGTTAAAACGAAGGCGGCAGCTGTGAAGGTAGCGGAAGCCCGGGGCGATCAGGGAGTACTGGAAACGGCCAAGCAGGAGCTCGCCGAGGCGGTGGGCGGCCGTGCAGGCCGGATGCTGCAAATGGCCATGGACCGCAACGCGCCCATCACGATGTATGGCAAGGTCGTGGATCAGCATGGGCGCCCGGTGGTCGGGGCCCGGGTTAATCTCATCGTAGCAGGGGGCGGTACCTTTGCGCCCGGAACCGGACCCACATTTTATAAGACTGACGCCGAAGGACGGTTCAAGGTCCAAGCCAAAGGTAGTCAGATACAGATCAGCAGCATCGAGCACCCTGAAGTCTCAGCTTATCTAACAAGACATGTTAGTGATGGAAAGATAGTCGGCGGCAAGTTACTAAAAGGGGCCAGCCCCTATGGGGGGGTGCGATCTTCGCTTGATGTCCAAATTCACGCTGCCCGAGGCACACCATAGT
>NZ_JAENYR010000008.1 GCF_016841685.1 Thiohalomonas denitrificans | reverse complement strand
ATGCCGCTGCTCTCTGGATTCCCGCCTCCGCGGGAATGACGGGGGAGTGAGCAGTTACCTTTCTCGTCAAATAGACCCACTCGACTCGGGCATCCTGCTTCGCTCTACCGACTGCGTCCATGCAGTCGTATTCGCCTCGAAAGATCGAAAAATCTGTCTCAAACCGGCTTTCCCTCGCTACGATCGGTCAAGTCCGAAGGCTCCTAGCGCCTTTTAAGGGGTATTGCCCTGAGAATCAGAGGTGATAAACTTTTTTACTGAAAATAAGTACACAATCAATGTGTAGGGGGTTGGCATGGGCGATAAGGGTGATTCTCTCCCTTTTAACGGGGTGTCATTAAAATCGTTATTCGCTGTATTCCTTCTCGGGTCGGCGATGCAGGCATGGGCGGCCGATACCGGATATCTGGATGCGTTGAAAGCCGAAGCCGAAAGCGATAATCCGACCGTCGCACCCACTTTCCAGGCACAAGACGATGATGGGCGCCCACCACCGCGTACCGATGATCAACCGCAAATGGAGAGCTGGCTAAAGGCAAACTACATCGGCAGCTATGTGTTTTACAAGAAGTTGAGTGAGCCCAAGCGAAGGGCCGTCTACCGGGTCTACCGCTCCGGTGCGGAAATCACCAAGATACGTGAAAAAATCAACGAGTTACTCAAACAGTAACCACCAATAGGGGGTAGCCATGCATCAGCCGTTCACAAGCCGGCTTATCGGTATTTTCGTTCTATTCGGCAGTCTGGTGATAGCCATGCCAGCCAACGCTCTGGACGTCAACCTGACCGAAGACAAGGCTTCGTTCAGGGTCAACCACCACAACAAGATGATCGATGTCCGACGCGACCAGGACGGGGATAACCTGGTGGATGCCATGTGGGCCAAGACCTCGCGGAACTGTCCACCGTTTTGCATTCAACCTTCGACACCGGTTGCCGGGGTAGAGCTGTTCACTGAAACCGATCTGTTTGATTTCATGGAGCAAAAGGTCAATCCGGGAGATGGATTCCTCATTGATGCCCGACTGCCGGACTGGTATCTGCGGGGCACGATCCCGGGGTCGATCAATATTCCCTTCACGGTCTTCCAGCGCGAAACCGATCACCCGAATCTGATCGAGGCCCTGAACCTCCTGGGAGTCGGCGCCAAACGCGAAGACGGCACGATAACCCGACTGATCGATAGCGTATTTGGTGACAGCAAGAAATCGGGGCACTGGGACTTCTCGAAGGCCAAGGAAGTCGTCTTATGGTGTAACGGTCCCTGGTGTGGCCAATCACCCCACGCCATTCGTGCACTGGCGAAACTCGGTTACCCGATAGACAAGATCAAGTATTATCGGGGCGGCATGCAGATGTGGCAGCTCCTGGGGCTGAACACCATTGTCCCGGAGATGGAAGAGGTGCTCTTTTTCAACGAACAGGACGGCGAATAAGAGGCTTCCCGCATTGGCAGCGATTCCCCGCACAGCGTTCTAGTGCGGGGCTCCTTTTGACGGCCGGAAAGATTTTCGTCTTCGGGGTCTCGATTAGCAATTCCCGGACGGTCGTCCTCAGCCAATCCCCGATAGCAGCCACATCCCCGCCCCCACCGCGAGCACACCGGCAATTCGCCCCAACTTGTCGCCGGCCGGCGCAATCTTTTCCAATAGCATGAAAGCGGCCAAAAAGGCGGTCCAAACGAGGTTCATAAGCCCGGCCACGAACATCAGCAGCATAATGGCCCAGCAGCAGCCTACGCAGTAGCTACCGTGCTTCAGGCCCATCCACATCGCACCACCCGCCCCTTCCCGCCATTCACTGTTCAAGAACGCCATGGGCGTCCGACAGTGGGTCAGGCAGTTGTACTTCAGTGAGGTAAATTGGAAAAGTCCGGCGACTATAAGCAGCACTGCGCCCAACTGGGGTGTGACCTGGAGGACCAGAGGTGACAGAAGGGCGGCTTCCTGTAAGCCCCATTGCGCCGCAGTCCCCGCGATACTGTAAACCGCCCAGATCAGGACATATCCGGACACGAAAAAAAACGTCGGCACATAAGGTCCGCTTTGGCCGTGCTGGCGCCGATTGGTCGTCGCGAACATGAGGATCATGGGAGAGGCGGTGGGGATCATCATCCCCACCATCATGATATTCCACATGGCAAGGGAAGTCAGGATATCACCCGGCCCCCAGCTGCCGCTCCGGGGTGCGCACAGGAACTCCGCCGTGACCGCCCCGAACGGGGCAGCCATGGCGTACATATACAGCCAGGCCAGGAGTGTTACTCCCGCCAGAGAGGCCAGTATGATATTCCGGTCCCGCCGATAGACTGCCTGTGCATCCATGACGTCCCGGTCAGACCCTGTATTCGAATGGCGAGTGGTATCCATTTTCGCCGGAAAGCTGCCAGTGCATGTCATAGTCGTTGAACTCCAGCTTCTCCGACTTCGCCACCACCGTGGGGTACCCCGGGGCAATCGACCAGGGCCGATGGGTGATGGTGATCTCCTCGTCGCCTTCGGTGACGAGATCGACGATCTCCGCGTCGGCGATGCTGGGGATCCTCAGACCGCGGTGCCTGGCATTGCTTTCGTACTCGATGGGTACGCTCTTCACGCCGAGGAACTCACCGACATGCGAGAACAGGCGGGCCGGCTGCCCTCCGGCTTCGCCGGTGAAAATGGTGGTCAGGGCCTCCCGCTGCGCATCAGTGGCGCGCTCGTCGACGTAGAGCGCCGCTTTCCAGGGCACCTCCATCATATGTCCCGGTGAATACACCGCCAGCGCCACATTCAGGCTGTCGAGGGAAATATCACCGTAATGTCCCTCATCGATATGCCACCCGGCGAACAGCGTGCAGTCACCCTTGGTCGGCGCGCTCAAAAAGGCGCAGGGGCAGGCGGCATCACAGCTACAGGTTTCAAAATAACTACCGCAGGCATTCCATCGCATGTCCATGGGGCAATCCTCCCTTTTCCATGAACGTTTTCCCCTCGTTTCGCTTGAGGAGACCGGGCCGCGTCCGGCGGCCACCATCAGTTAACGGGAGTCTAGCCCTTCCTTGTCCGATGTCGAACCGATCCGTTCATTTCAACAAAACCCCGATTGTTCTCCTCAGCCGCCTGTCGATAGGTCGTAATGTTCAGCATGTGATTCACGCCTCAACGGGTCAGTGCCATGAACAACTGCGGCAGACGTTCGGGAAGCCGCTGCACCCGGTCGATGACCGTGTAGCGGTAACCGAAGATGTGATCGACATATTCGTCGGCGTGTGGGTCGAGGGTGACGCAATAGGTGTCGACACCCTTGGCCCCCAGCTCTTCCACCGCCTTCCTGGTATCCTCGATGAGGTAGAGCGGGTCGTCTTCGTCCACGTCATGGGGCTCGCCATCGGAGAGCAGCAGCAGCAGGCGTTTTTCGGCCTTTTGCCTGGCGAGGTATTGGCCGCCATGGCGCAGGGCTGCACCCATTCGAGTGGACAGGGCACCCTCCATGGCACCCAGCCGACTCTTCACCTGGTCATCCCAGGCATCACTGAACCCCTTGAAATGCAGATAACGCACTTCGTGACGGGTATTGGAGGCGAAACCGGCGATGGCGAACTTGTCGCCCAGGGCATCGACCGCAGTCCCGAGCAGTGAGACGGCCTCCTGGGAGAGTCGCAGGATGGAACGGTCGGCCCCTTGCGGGGTTTCGTTGAGGGAGTTGGAGAGATCGACCAGCAACAGCACGGCAATGTCACGGCCATCATGTTTGTAGAACTGGTGAATCCGCGAGTCGGGGGTGCTGCCGGAGCGGTAATCGATCATGGCGCGTACGGCGACATCCAGATCCAGCTCGTCACCCTCCTCCTGATAACGCACCCGCACATGCTGCTGGGGCTTCAGGAATTCCACCATGCGCTTGATCTTCTTGGCAAGCGGACGGTGCTCTTCGAGCAGTGAATCGATAATACCGGCATCACCCGCCGGGTGGATGGCCTCGTAAACCGTCGCCCAGTCGGCTTGATAGCGCCCCTGGTGATAATCCCACTCCCGATGGTGACGGGCGAACTGGATCTGCTCTTCCTCGTCTTCGGTGCGTGGGTTGGCGGCCTGGTGCTCGGAGTGGAATTCATCCTCATCGTCCGTGTCCTCCATGAACATCCAGATATTGCGGTTATCGTCCCGATAACTGATGAAGGTGTTTTCGAAGTAGATCCTGGGCGAGCGGAAATCGACCGAGTGGACCTTCACCAGATACTGCACTCCGAGCTCGGTAGGGATCTTGCGGTCGTGGGGATCGGCCTTCATCCGCTCCAGGAAGCGCTGCACAAAGTCCAGCAGCGTGGGGTCCCGGTAGGGGTGGTCTTCCGGGTCCAGCAGGGCGCGGGAGAGCATGGTGGCCAGGTGGCGGATACAGGCCCAGCCTTCGGGACAATCGTCCGGGCCCGGGACCGGGTGGAGGGCCTTCCAGATACGCCGGAGTCCCGGGAATTGCCGCATCAGCAGGTATTCGACACGCGCATCCTCGAACACCTCGATGAAGATATGCTGGTAGCGATTGAAGTTGTCCGCGATGAATGGCTCGGAGTAGAGCCGATGCCCCATCATGTGCGCAATGACGGCACGATATCGGTCCAGACCGCTTACCCCGTGAGCATCCGTGTAGATGTCCGGGACATGAAAGCCGAGGCTGTCCAGATAGGGCACCGGTTTGCGCAGTTCATGGAAACGCTCGGAGTAGATATGAAAAGGAACCTCATCATCCCAAAGGGCGCGCACGAAGGTCTCGATGCGACGCTCATGGTCCACAAAAAGCGTGCCGCGACGCTCTCGCTGCAGGGCGGCCTTGGCATCAGCTCCAGCCAGTGCGAACCAGTCGGCGAGTTTGTTGGGCTGGCTGGCGTGGGCCTGAAAACCCGCCTCGGCCCATCGCAACAATCCGCCGATATCCACCTGCGACAACAGGTCGGGGGTTTTCTCAATCAGCGGCTTCAGTCCATAGCGCCCCTCCTTCGCTACCCTGGTGACCAGCGCCAGCCACTGCTCGAACAGCGGTCGCTCGGGCAGGCGCCGGGCCACTGTGGGGAGCACCGTGAAGAAGGGCCCCACCTGGGCGGCATGGACCTCGAGCTGCAGTGTGGTGCCGATCTCGATGCAGGAGGTCACGGCCCCCTCTCCGACCATACGGGCAACCTGAGGCAGGGTCTCCAGATAGGTCAGGATCCGATCCTGGCCACGAGGCCCCCGTATGCAGAAGTTGAAGGCGCCGTCCAGCCAGGCGTCCAGCACCTGCTCCGACATGTTCGCCTTCGCCTCGGCGAAACAGGCGGGAAAGATGTCGTCAACCGCCTCTACCGGGCAGCGCAGCCGGGCGCGGGCGTTCTGAAGTTCGGTATCAGCCATGGTTGGAAATTAACCGCAAAGAGCGCAAAGAAAAACGGTGCACCGCAGAGACGCGGAGAACGCAGAGGTTCGCAGAGCGGGAATCCTGGAAGAATGCCCCGTGGCATCTCTCAAAAAAGCTTTGTGCCGCTCTGCGCACTCTGCGTCTCTGCGGTGAACCCTAAAAAATCAGATCAAACGCGCTTTCGAGATTGTCGCGGATATCGGTGTCATCGGTAATCGGCTGGATCAGCGCCATGCGGCAGGCCTGGCGGGGATCGACGCCATGCTGGATCAGATGAGCCGCGTAGACCAGCAGACGTGTGGAGATGCCTTCATCCAGGCCGTGCCCCTTGAGGTTACGGCCGCGGTGGCCGATATCTACCAGCTTGCGGGCCATGGCACTGTCGATGCCCGTCTCCTTGCTGACGATTTCGGTTTCGGTATCGGATTCGGGATAGTCGAACTCGAGGGCGGTGAAGCGCTGCTTGGTGGACTGCTTCAGGTCCTTCATCAGGCTCTGGTAACCGGGGTTATAGGAGATCACCAGCTGGAAGTCCTCGTGAGCCTGAATCACTTCACCTTTCTTGTCCAGCGGCAAAGCGCGCCGGTAATCGGTCAGCGGATGAATGACCACTGTGGTGTCCTGGCGGGCCTCGACGACTTCGTCCAGATAGCAGATGGCACCCATACGCGCGGCGATGGTCAGCGGGCCGTCCTGCCAGCGGGTACCCTGCGCATCGAGCAGATAGCGCCCGACCAGGTCGGCAGCGGTCATGTCCTCGTTACAGGCCACGGTCACCACCGGCTTGCCCAGCTTCCAGGCCATGTACTCCACAAAACGGGACTTGCCGCAACCGGTCGGGCCCTTGATCATCACCGGCAGGCGCGCCGCGTAGGCCGCCTCGAACAGCTTCACCTCGCTGCCGGACTCACGGTAGAACGGCTCGTCCCGGATGAGGTACTGGTCACGATTGATGCTCATGGTGCTCGCCTCTTGTTTCATTTTCCCGCTTCAGGTTGGCTTCGTGGTTCGGACAAAACCCTACCGGCGGGGCGAGTATAAGTAAAGAAGATATTAATTATCAAGATGATAGGGATTTGCTTATAGATTGACGGGGCACTCCGGCTCCCCGCATCGGACGGCCGGGATCAGCGCCGGGCCCGGCCCTTTAATGCGGCCATTCGGCATGCGCCAGGGCCATAAGTGTCACCCCAAACCTAAAAAACCCCTGCCGCAAACGGCAGGGGTTTTTCACGGCAACCAGGCTCTCCTGGCAGCCTGACGGACTTACTTGTGAGCAGCCGCAGATACGCCCAGGCTCTCGCGCCAGCCCGGATACAGCTTGTCAGCGTCCCAATCGAAGGTCTCGAAGGCGCCCTTCAGTTCCGGGTGCTCCTTCGCATATTCGACCAGATCGACACCCTTCATCCAGGCGTCACGGGCCTGCTGCAGGGATTTGGCACCAGCGGTACCGCCGTCCTTGTGGCCGAATGCACCACCGCCAGAGGTCTGAATGACGTTGGAGTGACCCAGGTTATCGAAGAAGCCCGGCAGACGCAGGGCGTTCATGCCGCCCGAGATGATCGGGGTGGTCGGCTTCATGCCATACCACTTCTGCGGGTAGTACAGGCCTTCGGCCTCTTCGTTCTCCAGCATGTACGCCAGCAATTTGTCGGTGGGGTCACCTTCCATCTTGCCGAAGCCCATGGTGCCGGTGTGGATGCCGGAGGCACCCTGCATGCGGGACATCTTCATGTGTACCAGAGCGTTGTAGCCACGCTTGGCCTGCGGGCTGGTGATCATGCCGTGGCCGGCACGGTGGTAGTGCAGGAACTGATTCGCGAAATAGCGACGGCAGGTGGTGACTGACATCGGCCCGCCGAGAAAACCATCCACCAGGAAGGCGACGTGGTCGGCGTCCTCGCCGAAAGTTTCCAGGATGAACTCGCCGCGCGCAATCATCTCGAACGGGTCGTCGGAGGTGATGTTGGCGGAGAAGAGCTTCGCCTCGCCGGTCTCATCCTGGGCACGCTTCATCGCGTCGGCCACCAGCGGGATGGTCTTTCTCAGCGGAGCGAAGACCTGATTGCCCTGCGGCTCGTCGTTCTTGATGAAGTCGCCACCGAGCCAGAACTGGTAGCAGGCATCGGCGAACGGCTGCGGACGCAGGCCCAGCTTCGGTTTGATGATGGTGCCGACGACCATGCCGCCGTTGTTGATGTCACGGCCCAGCACACGCCACATGTCCTGGATGTTCATGGCGGGGCCATCGAACAGGCGCAGGTAGGCGGGCGGTATATAGAAGTCGAGCATCTTGGCGTATTCGACGTCGCCCATGCCCTGGTTGTTACCGATAGCCAGGGTCAGGAAGCTGACGATCATCGCCCGACCGTCCTTGATGTTGCGGTCGAAGAGCTCGATCGGATAGGCGATCTTCATGAGCTCTTTGGCTTCGTCGATTTCGTAGACCAGAGCGTCGACACCCTTGGTAAAATCATCGGTGGTGGAGACTTCGACGTTGGTGCCGGTGGAGGACTCGGCAGCGAAATGCGCTGCAGTACCGAGGAAATCGTAGTAGCCGGCCTTCGGCTTCATCAGGTAGGCACAAAGTACGTGGCGGCCGCCCTTGATGAGTTCGTCTTCATTCAGGTCAAGACGTGCGTAGCGATTGGACTGGTCCATTGATGAACACCCTTGCTGTTTGGTTTTTTAAATGCGTGCGGCGGCATCCCGCCATCTCACGATGGAGGCACAATACACCAGTCCGGACCATAAGAAAAGAGCCTACCCTTAAATTTGGTGGATAAGCAAAACCTTATGGATTTAATAAACTCGGGGGATGGCAGGGGTGTCAGGACCTCCCCGGAAAGGCGACGATCCGTGCTCCCGGCGGATAGGCAGCCCTCAGTTGTCCCTGCATCCGAATGGCCAGTTCCGGAAGCACCGAATGAACGAACAACTGTGCATTGGAATTGTAGAGAAGGGCCCGCGCCCTGACCGGCCCGGCGAGCTCGCCACGGGCGGCGGCTTCAAACCCGGTCCAGGCCAGCGCCGGCTTGTAACCCAGCCGCAGGTCGAAGCAGATCCAGGCATCCTGGAACAGGTGCAATTCCACGCCGCGACCCCCGAGAATCGTTTTGATCGGCAGATCGAAACGCAGAAGCGCCAAACGGATCGGGTTATAGATCTCCGGCTCGATGGTGACAGTGAGGTCGTCAGTGGCCGGCTCCGACGGCAGGCCGGGTTTCATCGGCATTCGCGCTCCTCCTCTTTTGGAGCCATTCTAACCTAGTATTATAGTCAGGTTTCAAGCCGTGTGTCGTCCCGGTGAGTCCTCAGGCTGAATGGTTCCTCCTATTGAGGAGTGCCGTGGCCAAGATTTGCGAGAATCCTCCCGAACCTTGCCGACATTTGTCAGGGACAGGCGCGTGCCGCTAGTCCCTCTTTTTGAACGGGAGCACGGCGGGCTGGGTTCCCGCAGGTCCGTAACGTTCGCTCAACTCGTCTCGGACAATCTGCAACGCTCGCCTCAGCACCATAGAAGCGTGGCCGTGATAAAGCCTGACCCTGCAAGGCACAGACTCGTGCAGTGTGCTGCGGCCCTTGGCTTCGAAGTCGGTCCAGGCCAGGACGGGAATATCGTTGAAGGCGACGTCCACGACGATCCAGGCGTCGTGTTGCAGGATCATCTCGAGAGTCTTCAGACCTGGCAGGGCGAGCCGAATGCTCGGTCCGTCACGGCTCAGGGCCCGATGTACCAGGTTGTAGTCCGCCCCATCCACTTTTCCCGCTCGACTGGTGAGCGCCGGAACCTCCTCGTGACGGGTATACATCGAGTACTCCTGCATGATGTTTTCGACCGTTTCAGCATGGCGCGCCTGCGCGGGGCCAGCGGGTCTGACTCCAGCAAGCGCAAAACCGCATGGTTGCTGCTCGCCTTTCCTTGAAGGGAGCCCTGCAGAGCCGCTCCCGCCGCGTTGCGGCTCTTGGAAAGGATACAAACAGCAACCATTCCCGGCGAGCCAAGCCTTGCAGGGACGACTCTGCGGGCCTCTGAATCGGTAAAACCCTTCATGCAGGCGTACTACTCGTCCTGGATATCCCTCTCGGCATCCCAGCCGGCCGCCCTGGCCTCGTCAAAGGCCTTCTGCTGGATTCGCATGAAGCGGGCCCGGAGCTCCGGGGGCAGTTTACCGACCCCGAATCCGTACTTTTCCCATTCGGCATTGACCTTTTCCCACAATCCCTCGAGGGCTTGCGCATTCCAGCCTTTACAGGTCTCCTTCTCGGGAATCAGCCCGAATACCCAGGCATCCCGGATGATCTTGGCGGTATCGGTCATGCCACCGTTGAGTTCGTTGTGGATCCCAACGTAGCGTTTGTCGAGCCTATTCATCAGTACCTACCTCGCTTTAACCGCAAAGGGCGCGAAGGGCGCGAAGCAGTGCGTGCTTGTGTGTCTTGGCATCTGGAGCTCAAGGTGCCCTCTGTTCGGTCAATCAATACCTAAAACCCGCTCGTAAGCACCCAGCCCTTCGGGCGAATGTTTCAAATGATGGCTTTGCCGTTTCGCCCACATGTGAGCTTCTACCGATCCGCAATCTCCGCCCACCGACGATCAAAAGTATTCGTTCGGTTTCCTTTGCGCTCTTTGCGTCTTCGCCTACAGGGATGTAGGTGAGGGGCGTGAGCAGGAGCGGAAGCTTTGCGATTAAGGCCGTTCTACCGCGTGAGGCTGGCGAACAGGGTCGGAAGCTTCTCCGGCAGCCGCTGGACGTGGTCGACGACAGTATAGTTGCTGGCGCCAAAGATCCGCTTCACATAACTATCGGCGTTGGGATCCAGCGTCAGGCAGTAGCTGAGCACCCCACAAGTGGCGAGCTCCTCGACCGCCTTGCGGGTATCGCAACGCAGGTGCTGCGGATCACGCTCGTCCACGTCCGACGGCTCACCGTCGGTCACCAGCAACAGCAGCTTGCGCTGCTCGGGCTGGCGCAGCAGATGGCTGCCGGCGTGCCGTATGGCAGCGCCCATGCGGGTGGAAAGCCCCCCTTTCATACCGGCCAGCCGTGCCTTCACAATGTCATCGAACGGCTGATTGAAATCCTTGAAGCGATAATACTGGACATCATGACGCCCGTCGGAGGCAAACCCGTGGATCGCAAAGGGGTCGCCGATGCCGTTGATGGCCGTCGCCAGCAGCGTTGCCGCTTCGCGGGTCAGCTCCAGGACCGTCTTGTCCGCCCCTTCCACCGGATCGTTGGTCGACTCGGAGAGGTCGAGCAGGACGCTGACCGCCACATCCCGTTTATTGATGACATTGCGCATGGTGATGCGCGGATTCGGGTGCTCACCCATGCGAATGGCAATCATCGCGTCAACGGCGGCATTGATGTCGATCTCATCGCCATCTTCCATGTTGCGCACCCGCTGCACCCCTTCAGGCGCCAGCATGTCGATGATGCGCTTGATTTGATAGGCGATCGGTTTGTATTCCTTGAGGATATCGTCCACCAGTTCCGGGTCGCCCTTGGTCTGGCGCCGTTCGTACACCGTCGCCCAGTCGGGACGGAACAGCTGGACCTGGTAGTCCCATTCCTTATAGTGGAACGGTTCGGAGATCGGCTCCTTGCCCCACATCCGGTTATAGCTGACCGTCGCTTCACCGGCATCCTCGTAGGGGAAGAACTCGGTTTCGCAGATCCACACTTCCTGGGCATCATCGCCGGCCAGCTCACTATCAAGCTCGTTGGCCATTTCGATGGCACTGACATACTTGCGTATCTGACGCTGGCTGGCCGGAATGTACTCGACTCCGTGCTGTGCCCAATCGAACTCCTCGAACTCCCAGATGAAGCGGTTATCGTCGCGGTAGGGAATCCGGATGGAGTCGAGAATACGCAGGCTCGGCACCTCGCGTCGAGCGGCGAAGAGATTGAACAGCTCGAGTCCGAAATGCCAGGAGAACCCGTTGTCGTCCCGCTTCGCCTCGATGTTGCTGTGAAAGCGGGTCGCCAACTCATTCAGCGGTCCGTCTTCGCTACGCACCGCAGGGTCCAGGAGCATCAGGGCAAAGTGTTCCAGTTTTTCCACGCTGGGATGCTCGACTCTCCCCGCATATTCGGCGCTCATCAACCTGCGCCAGAGCTTGCGCAGACCCGGGAAATCCCGCATGGCGTGGTATTCGACGCGTGCGTCCTCGGCCAGTCCGATGAAGAACATCTGCGCCGGCGAGAGCTGTTCAGCCGATATCGCCGATGTGGTGTAGCTCACGTGCGCCGCCAGATGAGCGGCCTGGGCCCGGTAGAGCTCCGCCCCGCTGACGTCGCCGATACGATCCACCGCGTCCGGCAGGTGCAGCACATGGTGCTCCACGTACGGCTTGAAGCCTTCGTGATCGGCGGCGGCCGGGCGCAGAAAGAAATCCCTACCCCACAAGGCGCGGAGATAGAAGTTCAGCTTGCGCTGCATATCTACGAACAGCGTGCCGCGCCGCTCCTTTTGCAGGACCTTCCGGCTGTCCGGACTCTCCAGCGAGAAGTACTCGACCAGATTATCGAAATCGCGCCGGTAGGCCTCGGCCCCGAAATTGGCCCAGCGTTTAAGACCGGAGAGGGTGAGTTTCGAGAGCAGCTCATCAATGTGACGCAGCATCGGTCGCAGTCCTCGCGCCGCTCGCGCCGAGAGCTGGTGGATCAGCTGCAAATAGCCCCGCAGCAGCTCCGGATCCCCCAGACGGCGTGCCGCCGTCGGCAGGCTTGCGAACAGCAGCGTGATTACCTCGCCAGAAGTCATGGAGGAGAGCTTCAAGGCCGCATTGACGCAGTCGCGAATGACATCTTCGCCGCACTCCTTGACGACCAGCGGCATCTCCTGGAGATAGGTCACCACCAAGTCGGTTCCGCGCCCGAGCTCACAGAGCGCTTTGGCCCCTTCCAGGTAAGCCTGGAGGCCCACCGGGGACATCGTCCGCGAGGCCTCATGAAAGCTGCCTGCCAGGGTGTCACGCACCTCGGGCGACGCCTTGCTCAGGCACTGGGTATATTCTTCGAGATCGATGCTCATCGGCCACCTATTTCATTTTGCACCGCAGAGGCGCAGAGCTCGCAGGGGATGGACTCATGGATCGGATGAGTCGGCGCCCAGTCGGAACAGGAACAGGGGGGGCGCCCTCGCTGCGATTCCCCGATATCGAATCGCCCTGGGGCGGGCCTCCTACCCTTGGGTCACTGCACAGACGTCCACCTGTCCGCAAACCCTCAGCTGACGAAGAAAGTCTCGACCGCGGCTTCCAGTGTCTCGCGCATGTCCGGGTCGTCGGTCAGTGGCGTGACCAGGGTCATCTGACAGGCATAGGCCGGGTCGACGCCTTCGTTGATCATCTCTCCCGCATAGACCAGCAGGCGGGTGGAGATCCCTTCATCCAGACCGTGCCCCTTGAGGTTACGGGCCCGGTGGGCGATCTGGACCAGTTTGGAGGCGATCTCGCCATCGACGCCGGTCTCCCGGGCAACGATTTCGCCCTCGAGTTCCGCCTCCGGATAGTCGAAATTCAGTGCACCAAAGCGTTGCTTCGTCGACTGTTTAAGGTCCTTCATCAGGCTCTGGTAACCAGGGTTGTAGGAGATCACCAGCTGGAAATCGGGATGGGCGTGCACCAGCTCGCCCTTCTTGTCCAGGGGCAGCGTCCGGCGGTGGTCGGTCAGCGGATGGATCACCACCGTGGTGTCCTGGCGGGCCTCCACCACCTCATCGAGATAACAGATGGCACCGATTCGGGCGGCCGTGGTCAGCGGGCCGTCCTGCCACTTGGTGCCGTCCTTGTCGAGTAGGAAACGGCCAACGAGATCGGAGGCGGTCATGTCTTCATTACAGGCGACCGTAATCAGAGGGCGGCCCAGTTTCCATGCCATGTATTCGACGAAGCGGGATTTGCCGCAGCCGGTCGGGCCCTTGAGCATCATCGGCATGCGGCGCGCGTACGCCGCATCGTAGAGTTCCACTTCTTTGCCGACCGCCCGATAGTACGGCTCTTGACTGATTTTGTACTGTTCGTTGCTGATATCGGTCATGGGAGTCACCAGGGTTTTAAATTCACCGCTAAGCCGCCAAGAGCGCAAAGAGTTCAAAAGCTGAACTATGCCGTTTCTTGCAGGTCGGTCTCCCGGCATACAGGCGCCTAAGGGGCCGGCGCCTTTCGGGCTGAAGCCCGACCCATATCAAGGCCGATGCGATTGCGACTAGCAGTTTCTTTGCGGTCTTTGCGTCTCTGCGGTTATCCATTTACTTCGACGGGCCCCGGATGGGACCGGGACCCCTCACCTGTCACCCGCGATTAAACGGCGATTCCGCGATAGATAACCATCTCCGTGCCCTTGGACTGGGCGAAGTTGTCGAAACCTACCAGACGCACGTGGTTGTTCGGATGGGCCTTATGGCACGCCTCGGCCTCGGCCAGGATGGTATCGACGTCGGTTTCGCCGAACAGCGGCAGTTTCCACATGTACCAGTAGTGTTCGAAGGCGTTCTCGGGTTCGGTGTGTTCGATAGCCGGGTTCCAGCCTTGACTGACGATGTATTCCACCTGTTTGCGGACCTGTTCGGGGGTCATTTCCGGCAGGTACGAGAAAGTCTCGAACTTGCGACTCGACGGGTCGCTCAGGCTCGAGGTGTAATCCTGCATCTCGCTCATTATCAGCGTCCTCTTAATCGTTATGTTTTGCTGTTCCCGTTACGGGCGCAGCCTTCGTTACAGTTCGGAGTCAGATACGAGATTCGAGATACGAAGGTCTGGCCGAATACCAGCCTCCTCGTAGCTCGCCCCTCGTATCTCGTACCTCCTTCTTTACCGGTGGGCGGCGTCGATTTTGTCGACGGTGTCGAACTCGAACTTGATCTCCTTCCAGGTCTCCATCGCCATGTTCAATTCGGGGCTGTGCTTGGCGGCGGCGGTGAGGATCTCCTTTCCCTCCTTCTCCAGTTCTCGACCTTCATTGCGGGCCTGTACGCAGGCTTCGACGGCGACGCGATTGGCGGCGGCGCCGGCGGCATTGCCCCACGGGTGGCCCAATGTGCCGCCACCAAACTGCAGCACGGAGTCGTCGCCGAAGATGGCGACCAGCGCCGGCATATGCCAGACATGAATACCGCCGGAGGCGACCGGAAGCAGACCCGGCATGTGCGCCCAATCCTGGTCGAAGAAGAGACCGCGGCTGCGGTCTTCCTTGATATAGGAGTCGCGCATCAGGTCTATCCATCCCAGGGTGGCCTCGCGGTCGCCCTCGAGCTTGCCGACCACGGTACCGGAGTGCAGGTGATCTCCGCCGGAGAGGCGCAGCATCTTGGTCAGCACACGGAAGTGAATACCGTGACGCGGGTTGCGATCGAGCACGGCGTGCATGGCACGGTGGATGTGCAGCAGGATACCGTTGTCGCGACACCAGTTGGCCAGACCTGTGTTGGCGGTGAAGCCGCCGGTCAGGTAGTCGTGCATGATGATCGGCATGCCCAGTTCCTTGGCAAACTCGGCGCGCTTGTACATCTCTTCCGGGGTCGGCGCGGTGACGTTCAGGTAGTGGCCCTTGCGCTCACCCGTTTCTGCCTCGGCCTTGTGAATCGCTTCGGCAACGAATTCGAAACGCTGGCGCCAGCGCATGAACGGCTGCGAGTTGACGTTCTCGTCATCCTTGGTGAAATCGAGGCCACCGCGCAGACCTTCGTAACAGGCACGGCCATAATTCTTCGCCGAGAGCCCCAGCTTCGGCTTGATGGTGCAGCCGAGCATCGGACGACCGTACTTGTTCATCTTGTCGCGCTCGACCTGAATACCGTGGGGGGGACCACCACAGGTGACCACGAAGGCGACCGGCACGCGAATATCCTCCAGGCGAAGGGAGCGGACCGCCTTGAAGCCGAACACGTTGCCCACCAGAGAGGTCAGAACGTTGACCACCGAGCCCTCTTCGAACAGATCCAGCGGGTAGGCGATGAAGGCGTAGAAGGCTTCGTCGTCGCCGGGCACATCTTCGATGGCGTAGGCACGGCCCTTGTAGTAGTCCAGGTCGGTCAGCAAATCGGTCCAGACCGTGGTCCAGGTGCCGGTGGAGGACTCGGCTGCGACCGCCGCAGCCGCCTCTTCACGGGGCACGCCCGCCTGGGGCACCACTTTGAAGCAGGCCAGAAAATCAGTGTCCTTCGGCGTGTATTCGGGCATCCAGTATGTTTCGCGGTACTCTTTTACGCCCGCGCTGTAGCTCTTGGCCATATTTTTTCTCCTCACTGGGATTTGGTTTCGGTTCGGTAGGGACCGCGCCGTGCCCCGTGTTGGTTAATCTAGCGGACCCAGCCATAAATACCACTCAGTAATTTTGATTAAATCCATAAGCATTTATAATTGTGAGGAGATTCATAAGCGAAACATTATTGGTCGAAAAAAAACCCGGCTTTGTTCCGGGCTGCTGTTTCGACCGCCCGCTTACGGGCGATGGATGCCGGGAAATGCGACGATGCGGCCTTTGACGCCCCTTCCGGCCCGGCGCATCCTGGCATTCAAAATCTTTACCGAATCCTCCAGCACGGTACGTATCACCACGTTGGCGTAAGGATGGTAATAGAGCAGCTGACAGGGCACCGACTCATTCAGGCCGTCACGGGTGCCTGGGCGAAACTCGGTCCAGGCGAGGATCGGCAGGTTGTTGAGATTGCGATCCGCGCAAATCCACGCATCATCTTCTATATACACCTGAAAGCCTCGCATCCCGGGTAGCATCAGGTGGAGCGGATGGCCCAATTTCTTCAGTGCAATCTGCACGCGGTTGTAGTGAGCAGCGATAATCCGCGTCGGCATCGACTTCAGCACTGGTGCATCGGGCAGTTTTGAGCGCATAGCCAGGCTCCCGTCCCTCGGGGTTCCAGTGATTCCCTTCGTCTGCAAGAGAGTCGGTTACGATAGTTACGCTAATCAATAGCCGGTCGTTTTCCGACTGACAACTGCGTCAAATACCGACAAGCTCTCCGATTCAGATAACATTTCCTCTATACTTCAGTATCTGAAGATCAGGCAATAGTTATATTGGTATGAACATTACACTCCGACAGCTGAAGGTTTTCGCCGCCGTTGCCCGAAATCTTAGCTTCACCCGGGCCGCCGAGGAGCTGTGCCTGACCCAGCCGGCGGTCTCAATGCAGGTCAAGCAGCTGGAAACTCAGCTGGAGGGATCACTCTTCGAACAGCTTGGCAAAAAGATCTATCTGACCGAGGCCGGCGAGGAGGTGTATCAGTACAGCCGCCTGATTACGCAACAGCTTGATGAGCTGCAGACCGTTTTGCAGAACCTCAGGGGTGTGGGTCACGGGCGCCTGCGGATAGCGGTCGCCAGCACCGCCAACTATTTTGTCCCGACCCTGCTGGGGACGTTTTGCAGACGTTTTCCGGACGTCACGGTGAGCCTGGACATCACCAATCGCGAGGAGCTGCTTAGACAACTGGCGGACAATGATGTCGATATGGTGATCATGGGCCAACCCCCCGCCGAGATGGACCTGGAGGCGTCGGCGATTATGGAAAATCCCCTGGTGATTGTCGCGCCCCCGGACCATCCTCTGGCCGGACAGCAGCAGATCCCGCTGTCGCGACTGGAGAAGGAGACCTTCCTGGTGCGTGAGCCCGGCTCAGGGACGCGCATGGCCATGGAGCGCTTCTTCAATGAATACAACATCCGCATTACAACCGGCATGGAGGTCGGCAGCAATGAGGCCATCAAGCAGAGTGTACAGGCCGGATTGGGCCTCGGACTGTTATCGCGAGACACCGTCCAGATGGAGCTCGAACTCGGCCGGCTGGTGATTCTGGATGTCCAGGAATTCCCGATCCTGCGTCACTGGTACGTGGTCTACCGGCGCGGCAAACGGCTCTCTTCGGTATCCGAATCCTTCAAGACCTTTTTGCTGACCGAGGCAGCGCACCTGCTCGGCCGACAGCGTAGTGATGTGGAGTTCCCGCCGGCGAATACCAGGCAATCTCGCGCGCGACGGCGCGCCTGAGAGCAGCTAACCAGGGGGTACGGTTTTTCCTGGTTTTTAGCCACAGAGGGCCGAAACGAAAAAGGGCGACCGAAGCCGCCCTTTCCCTTCCGGCTCAAAAACCGGACTATTTGACCTTCGGGGCCAACTCGCCGGCGGCATAGCGGGCCATCATGCCTTCCAGGGAGACCGTCTTGATTTTGGAGGCCTGCCCAGCTGCACCAAACGCTTCGTAGCGGTCCTTGCAGATCTGCTTCATCGCATCTTCGGCCGCTTTATAGTATTTGCGCGGGTCGAAGTTGGCGGTGTTCTCGCTCAGGTGTTTGCGGGTGGCGCCGGTGGATGCCATGCGCAGGTCGGTATCGATATTGACCTTTCGAACCCCATGCTTGATGCCCTGCACGATTTCATCGACCGGCACGCCGTAGGTCTGGCCCATGTCACCGCCGTAGTTATTGATAATCTCGAGCCACTCCTGGGGCACCGAAGAGGAACCGTGCATGACCAGGTGGACAGTCGGAATGCGCTCGTGGATCTCCTTCACGCGATCGATACGCAGGACCTTGCCGGTCGGTGCCTGGGTGAACTTGTAGGCACCATGAGACGTGCCGATGGCGATAGCCAGGGCATCAACGCCGGTCGCCTTCACGAAATCAGCCGCCTCATCGGGGTGGGTCAGCAGCTGATCTTCAGACAGCTTGCCTTCCGCACCGACGCCGTCCTCTTCACCGGCCTCACCGGTTTCCAGTGAACCCAGGCAACCCAATTCGCCCTCGACAGAGACGCCGCAGGCATGAGCGATCTCGACAACCTTCCGCGTCACATCGGCGTTGTAGTCGTATGAAGCCGGGATTTTGCCGTCTTCATGCAGGGAGCCGTCCATCATCACGGAGGTGAAGCCGGACTGGATGGCACGGGCACAGACCGCCGGGCTGGCGCCGTGGTCCTGGTGCATGGCGATGGGAATGTGTGGATAAGCCTCGGCAGCCGCTTCGATCAGGTGGCGCAGGAAAGGCTCGCCCGCATATTTACGGGCACCGGCGGAGCCCTGCAGGATGACCGGGCTGTCGGTCGCGTCGGCAGCCTCCATAATGGCCTTTACCTGCTCCATATTGTTGACGTTGAAAGCGGGTAGACCATAGCCATGTTCGGCGGCGTGATCCAGAAGTTGGCGCATAGAAGTCAGGGCCATTTTCAAGCTCCTTGAAGTTCTCGGGTTTCAGATAATCAAACAGACCTTCGGGACACCGGGGGATTCATCGATCGTAGTTGATCCCTAATGTAGCGTGCCCCGCCACTAAAACTGATCGGGACCTTCGCATGCAGAGACAAACGAGCATGCGTTCGCCCGATCACTCATTCAAACCAGTTCACCGACCTTGACGATCTTGATGGCATTGGTTCCGCCATGGACCCCCATCAGGTCACCCTTGGTGATAATCACCAGATCACCGTCGCGCACGGCGCCCCGGCGCAGTAACTCGTCGATGGCTTCCCGGTTGACCTGCACATGGTCGGCCGTGGTCACGTCAAAACTCACCGGGTAGACGCCGCGGAACAGGGTCACCTTGCGACGGGTATCCACATGCCGCGTCATCGCATAAATGGGAATGCCGGAACTGATCCGCGACATCCACAGGGGAGTGGAACCCGATTCCGTCAGAGAGGCGATGGCCTTCACGTTCAGGTGATTGGCCGTATACATCGAGGCCATGGCAATGGCTTCATCGATATGGGTGAATTCACTGTGAATGCGGTGCGCGGAGGTGGTGGCCTCACGCTGTTTTTCGGCTTCGCGACAAACCCGATCCATGGCGGCGATCGCCTTGTCCGGATACTTGCCCGCCGCCGTTTCGGCCGAAAGCATGACCGCATCGGTACCATCCAGTACCGAGTTCGCCACATCGAAAACCTCGGCCCGCGTGGGGATCTGGTTTTCGATCATCGACTCCATCATCTGAGTCGCAGTGATCACCACACGATTCATATCGCGGGCCCGGGTGATAAGCCGCTTCTGCACCGGCGGCAAGGCTGCATCGCCGATCTCCACCCCCAAATCACCACGGGCAATCATGATGGCATCGGAGGCAGCGATGATTTCGTCCACCACGTCCAACGCCTCGGCGCGTTCAATCTTGGCAACCAGACCACCACGCCCGCCGGCGGCATACAGCAACGCCCGGGCCTGATCGATGTCGTCGGCGGTGCGCGGAAACGAGACCGCCAGATAATCCGCCTGCATGCGCGCTGCAAGCTTGATATCGTGTCGATCCTTTTCGGTCAGCGCCGGCGCAGAAAGGCCGCCGCCCTGGCGGTTGATCCCTTTTCGATCCTTCAGGTCTCCACCTACCACGACCCGGCAAATGATTTGCTGGCCCTCGACCTGGTCCACCCAGAGTACTATCCGCCCATCGTCGAGCAGCAGCGTATCGCCCCGGCTGAGGTCTTCGGGCAACTGCTTGTAGGTAATACCGACGCGTTCCTGGTCGCCATCGTTCGGACCGCAGGCGGCATCGAGAATGAAGGTATCGCCTTCAGTAAGCGAAACCTGGCTATTTTTAAACTGGTCAATGCGGATTTTCGGTCCCTGCAGATCAGCCAGGACACCGACCTGCCGGCCATGAGCACGGGCACGGTTACGGAGCCGCTCGGCCCGTTCCAGATGCTCTTCCGGGGTACCGTGTGAAAAGTTGATTCGGACCACGTCGACGCCCGCCTCGATAATCTTGTCGAGGATCTTGGGGTCGTCCGTCGCCGGACCCAGGGTCGCAACGATCTTGGTACGTCTTTGCATAAATTTTTTGTCTTCGAGCGGCACTGCTCACTGGTCCGGGTGCGCCTGGGCCCGATGCTTTCGCAACCGGGTCTCCTACGCCTGCCTACCCTGGCCTGGTCAGGGCACCACCGCCACTGTTCGCCAATTTTCCATTCCTGTCGACGTTGCGCCGAAGCGCACGTCATGACGGGCCGCACCCGCCACGGCTCTTGGGCCGCTTCCAGGGCCTGTCAGACCCGGCATGCCACGAACTGGCCGCATGCTATGCACCGCTCGCCCCGGCATTCAGAATCTCACGGGTCCTAGTGTACTTGATGGAGCGCGGGCACACCCGCCAGATGCGCCCCATCGTGTCCTTTAATCTACTCGCTCGCCCGCGCCTCGAGCATCGCCACGGCCGGCAGAGCCTTGCCTTCGAGATATTCGAGAAACGCGCCACCGGCAGTTGATATGTAGGACACCTGATCATAAATTCCGTATTTCTGGATGGCCGCGATGGTATCGCCGCCGCCGGCGATGGAAAAGGCATCGGATTCGGCAATGGCCGTGCCCAGTGCCTTGGTTCCCCCACCGAACTGGTCGAACTCGAAAACACCGACCGGGCCGTTCCAGATGACGGTTCCGGCTTGCTTCATCATCTCCGCGTATTGTCTGGCAGTTTCCGGCCCGATATCGAAGATCATGTCGTCGTCGGCAACCTCATCCACCTTCTTGGTGATCGCCTCGGCAGTTTCGGAGAACTCTTTTCCGACCACCACATCCACCGGAACCGGGATCTCGCTACCTTTCGCCTTGGCCGCCTCCATCAGGCGCTTCGCCTCGGCCACCAGGTCTTTCTCGTAGAGAGATTTTCCAACGTTGTGCCCGGCCGCGGCGATAAAGGTATTGGCAATCCCTCCGCCGACGATCAACTGATCGACGATTTTGGAGAGGGACTCGAGAACCGTCAGCTTGGTGGAGACCTTGGAGCCACCCACAATCGCCGACATCGGCCGCTTCGGCTCCTTCAGTGCCTTGCCCAGCGCTTCCAACTCCTTGCTCAGGAGCAGGCCGGCACAGGCAGTCGGGGCGAACTTGCCAACCCCGTGGGTGGAGGCCTGCGCGCGATGTGCGGTACCAAAGGCATCCATCACATAGACATCGCACAGCGCGGCATATTTTTTCGCCAGCGCTTCGTCGTCTTTTTTCTCGCCCCGGTTAAAGCGCACGTTCTCGAGCAGCACGACCGTGCCGTCGGCGATTTCAGGTGCGTTTTCCAGATAATCCTTGATCAGCGCCACCGGCTTGCCGAGCTTCTCCGACAGGTCGTCGGCAATCGGCTGCATGGAGTTCTCCACATCCACCACACCCTCTTCGGGACGGCCGCGGTGAGACATCACCATCACCTTGGCACCGGCGTTGATGCAGTGCTCGATAGTAGGCATGGAGGCGGAAATGCGGGCATCGGAGGTCACCTTACCATTCTTCACCGGGACATTGAGGTCCGCGCGAATCAGCACCCGCTTGCCGGCCAGGTCCAAATCGGTCAGCTTGATAAAAGCCATTATTAGTGCTCCCTGAGGTATTACGGAAAAATCATCGGCCAAGGGGCGCCTTGGTGGATGACTCTCTGTTCAGTTGCTAGTTGCGAGTGACGAGTTGCCAGGAAAGGAGTGCCGGCGGCGATGCCGCCGGCACATCCTCGCTACTAGCCACTAGCCACTAGCTACTAGCCACTCAGCTAGCTGCAACGTGCCTGGCGAAGCGCAGCATGTTGCAGGTGTAGCCGTACTCGTTGTCGTACCACGCGACGACTTTGACGAAGGTGCCGTCGAGGGCGATGCCGGCGCCGGAATCGAATACGGAGGGAGCGCTCATGCCGCGGAAGTCGGTGGAGACGACCTTCTCGTCGGTGTAGCCGAGCACGCCTTTCATTTCGCCTTCGGAGGCGGCCTTCATGGCAGCACAGATGTCGTTATAGTCGGCGTCGCTGTTCAACTCAACCGTCAGATCGACCACGGAGACATCGGAGGTCGGGACGCGGAAGGCCATCCCGGTGAGTTTGCCGTTCAACTCGGGCAGCACCTTGCCGACAGCCTTGGCGGCGCCGGTGGAGGAGGGGATGATATTTTCCAGGATACCGCGGCCGCCGCGCCAATCCTTCATGGAGGGACCGTCGACGGTCTTCTGGGTCGCGGTGGCAGCGTGAACGGTGGTCATCAGGCCGCGCTTGATGCCCCACTTGTCGTTCAGGATCTTGGCGACCGGGGCGAGGCAGTTGGTGGTGCAGGAGGCGGCGGAGACGATTGCCTGACCGGCATACTCCTTGTGATTGACGCCGTAGACGAACATCGGGGTGGCGTCCTTGGAGGGCGCGCTCTGGACCACCTTCTTGGCACCCGCCTGGATGTGTTTCTGGCAGGTTTCTTCGGTCAGGAACAGACCGGTGGACTCGATTACCAGCTCGGCGCCGATTTCATTCCACTTCAGGCTGGCCGGGTCTTTTTCTGCCGTCAGGCGGATTTTTTTGCCATTGACCACGAGGTTGTTGCCATCGACGGCCACATCGCCCTCGAAGCGACCATGCACCGAGTCATACTTGAGCATGTAGGCCAGGTACTCCGGGTCGAGCAGGTCATTGATGCCGACGATCTCGAGGTCGTCACTGAATTCTTTCGCCACAGCGCGGAAAACCATGCGCCCGATACGGCCAAAACCATTGATACCGACTTTAACAGCCATTGTTGTTCTCCCTAAGTACGTTTAAAACAAGACGAGCCACGGGGAGGTGACCTCCCCGAACCGAAAACAGCTTTAGAGCACGTTTTCGACGGCCTTAACCACGTTCTCCGCCGTTACACCGAACTCCTTGAAGAGTTGGTCGGCCGGTGCGGACTCGCCGAAGCGATCGACGCCGATGACATCACCATTCAGGCCCACATACTTGCGCCAGAAGTCGGTGACGCCGGCCTCGACGGCCACGCGGGCGGTGACGGCAGCGGGCAGTACCGACTCGCGATAGGCCGGGTCCTGGGAATCGAAGAGGTTGGTGGAGGGCATGGAGACCACACGCACCTTCTTGCCTTTGCCGGACAACTCGTCAAAGGCCTGCACCGCCAGTTCGACTTCGGAACCGGTCGCGATAATGATGGCCTCCGGTGTCCCTTCGCAATCGCGCAGGACATAGCCGCCCTTGGCGACATCGGCGATTTGCGCGCTGGAGCGTTCCATGTGCGGAAGACCCTGGCGCGAGAAGATCAGGCAGGAGGGGCCATCCATCCGCTCGACCGCCGACTGCCAGGCGATAGCGGTTTCAACCTGATCGCAGGGACGCCACAGGGTCATGTTGGGGATGAGGCGCAGGGTCGCAATCTGCTCCACCGGCTGGTGGGTGGGACCGTCTTCGCCCAGACCGATGGAGTCGTGGGTATAGACAAAGATCGAACGCTGCTTCATCAGCGCCGCCATGCGCAGGGCGTTGCGGGCGTATTCCGAGAACATCAGGAAGGTGCCGCCGAACGCTACAAAGCCGCCGTGCAGGGCGACGCCGTTGAGGATGGCGGACATGCCGAACTCACGCACGCCGTAGGAGATGTAGTTGCCGTCGGCCACGGTGCGGGTAATCGCAGTGGCTTCCGGCCAGGAGGTATTGTTGGACGGCGTCAGGTCGGCGGAGCCGCCGAGCAGTTCCGGCAGTGCCTTGGCGAAGGCGGCAATGGTGTTGCCTGAGGCCTTGCGGGAGGCGACCTTCTCGGCCTTTTCGTTGGCGGTCTGGATCCAGCCGTTGACGGTCTCTTTCCAGTTCGCCGGAAGTTCGCCCTTCATGCGGCGCTCGAATTCGTCCGCCAGCTCAGGGAACTCTTTCTTGTAGGCGTCGAACTTCTCCTGCCAATGAGACTCGGCGGAGGCGCCTTTCTGCTTTGCATCCCAACCGGCGTAGACGTCATCCGGCACCTCGAAAGGCCCGTATTTCCAGCCGAGGTTTTCGCGGGTGGCCTGAATTTCATCATCACCCAATGGGGCGCCGTGACAGTCATGGCTGCCGCAGAGGTTCGGCGCACCGTACCCGATGACGGTCTTGCAGCAGATCAGCGTCGGCTTGTCATTGACCGACTTGGCTTCGTGAATCGCCTTGTCGATGGCAGCGGTATCATGGCCGTCAACGTCACGAACCACATGCCAGCCGTAGGCTTCAAACCGCTTGGGCGTGTCATCGGTAAACCAGTTTTCAACGTGGCCGTCGATGGAGATGCCGTTGTCATCCCAGAACGCTATCAGCTTGCCCAGCCCCCAGGTGCCGGCGAGGGCGCAGGACTCGTGGGAGATCCCCTCCATCATGCAGCCGTCACCCATGAAGGTGTAGGTATAATGGTCGACGATCTTGTGAGTGCCGCGATTGAACTGGGCACCGAGGGTACGTTCGGCCAGCGCCATGCCGACGGCGTTGGTGACGCCCTGCCCCAACGGTCCGGTGGTGGTCTCGATGCCGGGCGCGTAGCCGTACTCGGGATGACCCGGGGTCTTGGAGTGCAGCTGACGGAAGTTTTTCAGATCCTCCATCGACAGGTCATAACCGGTCAGGTGCAGGAGCGAATAGATCAGCATGGAGCCGTGGCCATTAGAGAGAACAAAACGGTCACGGTCGTGCCACTCGGGATTGGTGGGGTTGTGCTTGAGATGGCCGTTCCAGAGGACCTCGGCGATATCCGCCATCCCCATGGGGGCGCCCGGGTGACCGGATTTGGCCTTCTGTACAGCATCCATACTCAATGCACGGATAGCATTCGCTAAGTCTTTGCGGCTTGGCATGTGCGTACTCCTAAAACGTATTGCGAAGCTGAAGTAATCGCGGCACGCCCGGCGCACCACGGATGTTCTTGTTCGTTCGGCAGTTTATCCCGCCTGCGGCAGGCGGTTGCCTTCATTCTTGGCCCGCTGTAGCCGGCGCCTGGAGGGGATAGAAAGCCAAACAGATTCGCGCGGCCCGGACAAGGATGTAAACCGGACCGGCGATTGTCACCGATTCACAGCCCCGGGGCAATAGGCGAGAGAACAAAAGCCTCACACAATGCTTTTAAATCAGTTACTTATATATCCACAAAGGATATTTATGGCACAACAGCGATTTCCCGGCTCCATCGGGAACCTAACCAAACTAACTAAAGAATAGCCAAGGGACCGGAAATGAAAAGCCCTTTCTTGATCGATCGGCGACCGGCAAATACACTCAATCGGAATACCGTTTCGATAAGCCCCGCCGAAGCGGCCCCGGCCATCAGGCGTTTCAGACAACGATAAAAAGGTGGGGAAAACAAATGGGATATTCATCGACCCCCAGGATTGCGGGTGCCGATCCAAGCTTTCGGGCACTGACATTCCTGGCGCTGTTCACAATAGGTCTGCCGGCAAGCGCTGCCAAACTCACCTTTGCGGTACACCCGGTGCTCCCGGCCGAACAGACCCGAACGGCCTATCAGCCGCTCTTGAATTACCTCGAGAGAACCACCGGACGTGACCTGGAACTGGTGGTTAACCGCAATTTCCTCTCCTATTGGCAGATGCTCAAACGCGGGGAGTACGATATTATCCTCGATGGCCCACATTTCACGGATTACCGCGTCCAGAAAATGGGATACCGCATACTGGCCAAGTTTCCGGCTGCGGTAAGCTATACGCTGGTGGCCAACCCGGATTCCTTCATCCTGGAACCTGCCGATTTGGTGGGTAAGCGTATTGCCACCACACCGTCGCCGGCCCTGGGTGCCTTACGCCTGTCCCAACTTTACCCCCATCCCCTTCGTCAACCCCGGATTGTCGAGACAGAAGACTCGTTGACCGCTGCCCGCATGACGGTCGAGGGAAAGACCGCAGGTGCCATTATCCCCGCGGGAATGGTGGGAAGCTTCCCCTCACTGAACACCGTGACCACGACCACCCAGGTGCCCTCACCCGCCGTCTCGGTCGGTCCGGATGTGGATAATGCACTGGCCAATGCACTTCGTCAGGCACTGCTCAGTGCCGGCGACAGTGAAGACGGTCGTGACGCGCTGGAGTCTTTGAATATCGACACCTTCGAACCCGCCGACCCTGCGGATTACCAGGGACAGGCTGAACTCCTCAAAGACACGTGGGGCTACTGACGACGAAAACTTTTGCCGGTTCATTGTCATGCCGGTGATGGGCATTTGCGTTGATGGTCGTGTAAGATCCGCGCATCCATCTGAACTCACCTAATTAGAGCATTGAGGAAAGCCCATGTCGAACCGGCATCTGTTTACCTCCGAATCGGTATCCGAGGGACATCCGGACAAGATTGCGGACCAGATTTCTGACGCCGTACTTGACGCCATCCTGGCGCAAGATCGCCAGGCACGTGTCGCTTGCGAAACATTGGTAAAGACCGGGATGGTGCTTGTGGCCGGTGAGATCACCACCCATGCGGTGGTGGATTTCGAACAAGTGGCACGTAATACGGTTCGGGAAGTGGGCTACAACAGCTCCGAGATGGGTTTCGACTGGGAATCCAGTGCCGTCCTGAATGCGGTAGGCAAACAGTCGCCGGACATCGCCATGGGCGTGGACGAGACTGAGGCTCGTGAACAGGGCGCTGGCGACCAGGGACTGATGTTCGGTTATGCAACCAACGAGACCGACGTACTGATGCCGGCACCCATCACCTTCGCGCACCGGCTGGTCAAACGCCAGTCGGAGATCCGCAAGAACGGCACCCTGCCGTGGCTGCGCCCCGATGCCAAGAGCCAGGTCACCTTCCGCTACGAGGACGGCAAGCCGGTGGGTATCGATGCGGTGGTCCTGTCAACGCAGCACAGCGCGGACATCGCCGAGAAAACCGTCCACGAAGCAGTGATGGACGAAATCATCCTGCCCACGCTCCCAAAGGAGTGGCTCGACAAGAATACCCGCTTCTATATCAACCCCACCGGCCGTTTTGTGGTCGGCGGCCCAATGGGGGACTGCGGCCTCACCGGACGCAAGATCATCGTCGACACCTACGGTGGTATGGCCCGCCATGGCGGCGGTGCCTTTTCGGGCAAGGATCCGTCGAAGGTGGACCGTTCCGCCGCTTATGCCTGCCGCTATGTCGCCAAGAACATGGTAGCCGCCGGTCTGGCCGACCGCTGCGAGGTCCAGGTCTCTTACGCCATCGGCGTGGCGGAGCCCACCTCGATTTCCGTAGAGACCTTCGGCACCGGAAAGGTCACCCATGAACGCCTGGTCAACCTGGTGCGCGAGTTCTTCGATCTGCGTCCACGCGGCATGGTGGCAATGCTCGATCTGCTGCGCCCCATTTACGCCAAGACGGCCGCTTACGGCCACTTCGGCCGTGAAGAAGAGGAGTTCACCTGGGAACGGACCGACAAGGCCGACGCCCTCCGCGAAGCAGCCGGATTCTAAATCAGTAGCTAGTAGCTAGTAGCTAGTGGCTAGTGGCTAGTGGCGAGGCGGCGACTGCCACCTGGGCGTGGAACTGCCTCTCCTGGCTAGCAGCTAGCCACTCGCAACTCGCAACTCGCAACTATTCACCGTAACCCTGAGGAGCGCTGCAGCGGTTTCCCGTCAGGCTCAGGGTTTCGCGGTTTTCCTGGAACAACGGCGCTCAGCGAATCGATGGAGCTTGCTTCATGAACGCTGTTCCTTCCGAGTTCTCGGATTATAGAGTTGCCGATATCTCCCTGGCCGATTGGGGCCGCAAGGAGATCGCCATTGCCGAGACCGAGATGCCGGGTCTGATGGCGCTGCGCGAGGAGTACGGTGCCGCCAAGCCGCTCAAGGGCGCACGCGTCACCGGATCCCTGCACATGACCATCCAGACGGCGGTGCTCATCGAGACCCTGGTGGAGTTGGGAGCCGAGGTCCGCTGGGCCTCCTGCAACATTTTCTCTACCCAGGATCACGCCGCTGCCGCTATCGCTGCCGAGGGCATCCCTGTCTACGCCTGGAAAGGTGAAACCATCGAGGAGTACTGGTGGTGCACGGAACAGGCGCTTGCCTGGCCCGACGGCAAAGGACCCAACATGATCCTCGATGACGGCGGCGATGCCACCCTGCTGCTGCACAAGGGCGTCGAGTTCGAAAAGGCGGGCGCGGTGCCCGAGCCCCAGGCCGGTGACAACGAGGAGTACACCGCCGTTCTGGGCGTCCTCAAGCGCCACTTTGCCAACAGCACCAACAAATGGACCGAGATGGCCGCCGGCATTCGCGGCGTCACCGAGGAGACCACCACCGGAGTGCACCGGCTCTATCACATGGAAAAGGACGGCAGCCTGCTGTTCCCGGCCATGAACGTCAACGACTCGGTCACCAAATCCAAGTTCGACAACCTTTACGGCTGCCGCGAGTCGGTGATGGACGGCATCAAGCGCGCCACCGACGTCATGATCGCCGGCAAGACCTGCGTGGTGCTCGGTTACGGCGATGTCGGCAAGGGCTGTGCGCAGGCCTTCCGGGGGCTGGGGGCCACGGTTTGGGTCACGGAGATCGATCCCATCTGTGCGCTGCAGGCGGCGATGGAAGGTTTTCGGGTGATGACCATGGATGAAGCGGCGCCACACGGCGACATCTTCGTGACCGCCACCGGCAACGAGGCCGTGATCACCCACGATCACATGGCGGCCATGAAAAACGAGGCCATCGTCTGCAACATCGGCCATTTCGATTCGGAAATCGACATTGCCGGAGTGCGCAAGTACGAGTGGGAGAACATCAAGCCGCAGGTCGACCACATCATCTTCCCCCCTACCGCGGACGAGCCGGACGGCAAGAAGGTCACCATCCTGGCTGAAGGACGTCTGGTGAATCTCGGCTGCGCCACGGGTCACCCGAGCTTCGTCATGTCCGCCTCCTTTACCAATCAGGTGCTGGCGCAAATGGAGCTGTTTGGCCGGGGCGACCACTACGAGAAAAAGGTCTACGTGCTACCGAAGATCCTGGATGAAAAGGTGGCTCGCCTGCACCTGAACCGGATCGGCGTACACCTGACCGAACTCAGTAAGGTACAGGCGGACTACATCGGCGTGCCGACCGAAGGTCCCTACAAACCGGATCACTACCGGTATTGAAGTGGCGAGTAGCAAGTAGCGAGTAGCGAGTGGCCAGGGAGGTGGAGCGGCTTCCACTCTCCTTGCCCTACTTGCAACTGCTGACGTATCACTTGAGGGTTTGGAGCCATGGAATCCCAGAAAAAGTATCCCAGGCAGTTTTCGTTTGAATTTTTTCCGCCCAAGACCGATCAGGGCAAGGCGAAGCTTTCCGATGCGGTCGACGAACTGAAGGTGCTCGAGCCTCGTTATGTATCGGTCACCTTCGGGGCGGGCGGCAGTACCCAACAGGGCACCATTGAAACGGTGCGCGACCTGATGGGGCGTGGTCTGGATGCGGCTCCCCACCTCTCCTGCATCGGGGCGACTCGCGAAAGCATACGCGAACTGCTTCAGGGTTATGTCGATATGGGAGTCAAGCGCATCGTGGCGCTGCGAGGGGATATGCCTTCGGGAATGCGCGAGCCGGGCGACTTTCAGTACGCCAATGAACTGGTGGAATTTATTCGCGAGGAGACCGGCGACCGCTTTCACCTGGAAGTTGCCGCCTACCCCGAATTTCATCCCCAGGCACAGAGCGCCGATGATGATCTCGCCAACTTCAAGCGCAAGTGCGAGGCCGGCGCCAATGCGGCGATTACCCAATACTTCTACAACATAGATGCCTACCTGCGATTCGTGGAGGATTGCCAGAAGAGGGGACTCGAACTGCCGATCGTCCCGGGCATAATGCCCATTATCAATTTCAAGCAGTTGGCTCGCTTTTCCGATGCCTGCGGGGCCGAAATACCGCGCTGGTTGCGATGGCGGCTGGGAAGCATGGGCGAAGACAAGGAGGCGATCCGGGCCTATGGGCACGACGTCAACACTGAACTGTGCCGACGCCTGCTGGAAGCCGGAGCACCGGGCCTGCACTTCTACACCATGAACCAGGCCGGCCCCACGACCGCCATCTGGAAAGCCCTGGGGCTTTCCTGACAGTAACCAACTCACTGCAGAGGCGCAGAGTTTACTGCGTCCTGAAGTGCACAACGTGATTAGAGGAACGATGCGAATTCCCCGCATCTATCAACCGATCCCTCTTGCCACCGGCCAGCAGCTGGAGCTGGATGGGAATGGGGTGAACCACGCGGTTCGCGTCCTGCGCCTCAAACCCGGGGCACCGCTCACCCTTTTCAATGGTGCAGGCGGAGCCTTCGATGCCGTTTTGATCAAGGCCGAGCGCCGGCGAGCAGTCGTGGAAGTAGGGGCCTTTCGGGACGAGAGAACCGAATCTCCGCTCGCCATCACCCTGGTCCAGGGGATCTCGCGTGGCGACCGTATGGATTATACGATTCAGAAGGCCGTGGAGCTGGGCGTCACCCTCATCGTCCCGGTAGTGACCGCGCGCACCGTGGTCGACCTGAAGGGGGAGCGTCGGGAAAAACGCCGGGAGCGCTGGCAGTCCCAGGCGGTCGCCGCCTGTGAGCAGTGTGGCCGCAATCGGGTCCCGGACGTCGAGCCGATCATGTCGCTGGACGAGTGGCTGGCGCAACCGACAGAGAGCGATTGCTGGATCCTGGACCACCGCGCCGAAACTGGCCTTGACGTTGACTTGGCCGGGGCCGCGGCCATGCTGCTCATTGGGCCGGAGGGCGGTTTGACCGAAAGCGAGCGGGACCTCGCCCTTTCCAGAGGCTACCGGAGACTCCGGCTAGGCCCCAGGGTACTGCGCACCGAAACGGCTTCGGTCGTCGCCCTCACCATCATGCAACATCGGTGGGGCGATCTCCGGTAATAGCAAGGGTCATTCGATAGAAGCGATATAATTGGCCAGCGCCTCTATTTCCTGATCGGTTAGATGTTGCGTCACCCGCTCCATACGCACATCGGTGCGTCGCACTTCCTGGGGGCGGAGCTCTGCTTTGGAGTTATCCCGATAACGCTTCAGGGCGATGATCATGAACTCCTTCTGCTGCCCGGCCAGGCGCGCGTAACCGGCCTCGCCTTTGCCGTCCGCACCGTGGCAGAACTGGCAAACGCTCTCAAAGAGCTCTTTCCCATGCCGCGCCTTGAGGAGATCGATCTCCTGATCCGGCATAACGTCCTGATTAGAGAAGTAGATGGAGATGTTGATCTTGTCTTCCATCGTGAACTCTTTCGCCAGGGTCTGCATCACGAAATCCTTGCGCCGACCGTCGGCAAACAGATCGAACTGCTCCAACAGGTAGGCCGGATTCTGGCCGGCCAGATTGGGGATTTTTGGCCGCTTACTATTTCCGTCGTCACCGTGGCAATTACTGCAAAAGCTGACGCGCTGATGTCCTTCGCGGATCGCAATCCGACGCTTCTCCGGGTCCCCGTTAACCTCTTCGATAAGCGAAAGCAGGCGTTCCCGCTCCTGCAGATGCGCCTGGTCCTGGGCGTTCACCGACGCACCGAAGAGAAGAGCTGTCACCAAACCCCCGGAGATGACAGTAGTTATCGTTTTGGCCATGAAGTAATGTCTCTTTTTCCTGAAAAAACTGTAAAAGCTGACGGTTTCAAAGACCCAACCGAAGCAGCATCTGCTCCAGCACATCGAAATCGGGGATGATGATGTCGCCATTCGGCATGCGCATGTGACCGAGAGCTGCCGGTCGCTCACGGTTCCCGGACTTTTCCATGGTGGCAAGGGCGTCGCGTCGCGCCCAGGTAAGGCGAGGAACACCGGAAGCCGCCACCGCGAGAAATGGCAGCTTGGGATTGCCGTTCAGTGTATTGCACACCACCACTTTCTCGGGCGGACCGCTCAAGGATGTGGATGCAGTACCTACCAGACTTTCCAGGGTCAGTACCGGAACCGTAACTCCCCGCCATTGCCGCAGGCCCAGGAGCCAGCCGGGTCCGTTGGCGAGCGGTGTCGGATGGCCAAGCTCTATCACTTCCGCTACGGCGGTATAGGGCAGGAGCAGTGCGCTTCCTTCAATGGGAATGGAGAGGCAACGAATGGCGTCCGCACTCTGCTGCTCTTCCCGTCCCACTGCGGTATCGGGTCCTGTCATCCTGCCGGCTTCCATGATTCGGCGTCACCAATCAGCGATTCGATATTTTCCATGAGGTCACCTTCCGAATAGGGCTTGCCCATGTAGCGATTGACGCCGATATCCGTGGCACGTTGGCGGTGTTTCTCTCCGGTACGCGAGGTAATCATGATAATAGGAATATCTTTCAAGGCTTCCGAATTTCGGATGTGCGTGGCCAGTTCAAAGCCGTCCATTCGCGGCATCTCGATATCCAAGAGCATGACGTCCGGAGTGATTTCTTCCAGGATCGTCAAGGCATCGACACCATCCTTTGCGGCCACAGCATTCATACCATGGCGTTTCAACAACCGCTTGGTGACCGCCCGTACGGTGATAGAGTCGTCCACGATCATCACGGTCGGGACCGAGGGGGCAGGCGTCGCACCCGACGCCAGCTGCTTCCCGACTCGATGTCGATGAGCAATACCCCTGCGGATCAGCGCCGACAGCTCCAGCACCAGGGCGATACTGCCATCAGCCAGAATGGTCGCCCCGGAGAGCGACTGAAGCATACTCAGCTGTGGCCCCAGGGACTTGATGACGACTTCCCGGCTTCCCTCGATGCGATCGACGATCAGCGCGATACGGTGCTCGCCACTTTGCGCCAGAAGGAGGGGCTGCTTTTTCACCTCGGACGGCGCCGCCACTTCATCAATACCGATCGCCTGACGCGGGTGCATCAACTCATAGCTCTCTCCAAGCCATGAATAGGTCGGATGCTCCTGCTGCAGGAGTTCCTCCACTTCCGCAGGGTCCGCACGCGCTATGCCTTGCACGGACAGCAATGGAATGGCGAAGGTCTGTTCACCGACATGTACAATCAATGCCCGGCTTACCGACAGGGAAAAGGGGAGGCGCACGGTAAATCGCGTACCCTGGCCTTTCACTGAATCGATGTCCATCGAGCCACTCAACTGTCGTACTTCGCTGCTGACCACATCCATGCCGATACCGCGCCCGGCAACCTGGCTCAGCGCGGCGGCTGTCGAGAAACCCGACTCGAATATGAACTGCATCACCTCCTGCTCCCCGAGATTGGCATCGGCTTCCATCAGACCCCGTTCGATGGCCTTGTCACGAACGGCATCGGCATCGATACCCCGCCCGTCATCGGAGACGCGGACTACGACTTCTGCGCCCTCCCGGGACAGGGCGATGGTAATTGAACCGGTCTCACTTTTGCCGGCGGCGAGGCGCTCTTCGGGTGATTCAATACCGTGTGCGACAGCATTTCGCAGCATATGCTCGAGGGGTGCAATCAGACGCTCAACCACACGTCGATCCATTTCCACTTCAGCGCCCTGAAAGCCGAGGCTGGCTTTGCGGCCGATTTCCGATGCCGTCTGGCGAACGATGCGGCGCAGCCGCGGCGCATTGTCCACCAGCGGGACCATCCGCGTCTGCATCAGGTTCTCCTGCAGCTCGGTATTGACCCGGGCCTGCTGCAGGAGCAGGGTCTCCGATTCACGCTCGATCTCTGTCATCATCCCTTTGATCGAGCCGATATCGCTCAAACTCTCCATCATGGCCCGGGAGAGCTGCTGCATATTGGTAAAGCGATCGAACTCCAACGGATCGAAGTCGTCGTACTCCTCGCTGGCGTCCTGATACCGGGCAGAGATCTGTGCCTCGGTTTCGATATCGAACTGACGTAGCTGATGGCGAAGGCGGTCTACGGTCTCATCCAGCTCACCAATACTGAAACCGAAAGAGTTCAGTCGCTGTTCGATGCGCGAACGATAGATACTCACTTCGCCGGCATAGTTGACCAGGTTATCCATCAAGTCGCGACGGACACGAACCATTTCATGCTGAATGCGGGTCGACTGGCGATTATCTTCCGCATCCTCCTTCTCTCCACGCTTTTCAAGATGCCGAGCGATCAACTCCTTGATGCTGTCGATGAGGTCCTGCACACCGCCAAGCGGCAGCCCGTGATAATGCTGCTCGACAAGGAGCGACAGGCGTTCATGCACCAGATGCATTAACCCGAACAGGTCATCGGATACCGGAACATGCCCGTCACGGACTTCGGAAAGCAACATCCCGGTAACCATGACAAGGTCGACCATATTTTGGACATCGGCTTCCCGAGCCAACTGCTCCAGACTAACGCCGGTACCTGTCAGGGCGGCATGCAATTCGATGTCGCTCGGAGCACCCTGCCAGTGTTGGAGTTCGGCACCAAAGTGTTCGACCAGTCGCATTGCTTCCGGGTAAAAGTCGTGCGCGGCGGCTTGTAACCGTTCTGTTGATTCTGCGGTGGCGCTCCTGTGGTACGCCGCCGGCTCCCCAAGTGAGGGATCCGGCAGTGCGGCTTCCGGTTCGCTGGGCGCTTCGGGAGTCCGGAGCAGTTCCATGATGCGCCGGGTCAGCTCTTCGGCCGCTGGGACCGGTTGGTGTTCCCAGACCTGTTCCAGCATGGTGGAGAGTCGATCGTGGGCCTGCTGTATCGCTTCGAGCAGCTCCGGAAGGACCTGCGCGCGCCGCTCCAGCAGCGCTTCAAAGGTGGATTCGAGAGCGTGACTGAGATCGCCGATAGCCGCCACACCCGCCATGCGGGCACTGCCTTTCAGGGTGTGCAGTTGACGCTGAAGTGACTGGACCAGCGAATGGTCATTGGGAGTCTCGAGCCACGACTGCAGAATTTGCTCGCTGCTGTCGAGTATCTCGCGTCCCTCTTCCAGAAACAGCTCGAGAAGTTCGGGATCCTCTTCGTCCTCATTCCCGGTTTCGGCCGCTGCCCGGGAGCCCGGCTCCGGAGCCTGCTCTCCGCTTAGTGCCGACGTTACGCCCTGAGCCGCAGCCTTGAGGCGTGCAATATCGTTTGCATCACCCTCCACCTGTTCGCCATGGCGAACCTGTTCCAGCATCGACACCAGCCGATCGTGATCGAGTTGCAGTTCACTCAGCAGGGCCGGGGTGGGCGACAGCCGCCCCTCGATAATCGCTTCGTAGACGGATTCGAGCTGGTGGGAGAGATCGCCCACTGCCACTATACCCGCCAGGCGAGCGCTCCCTTTGAGCGTATGCAGCTGATGCTGGAGCCCCTGGACAGCCTTTCGATCATCAGGCTGCGCTGTCCAGGCCTCGAGGAGCCGTTCGCTCTCGTCGAGGATTTCGCCCCCCTCTTCCAGGAAAAGACGAACCAGCTCCGATGCCTCTTCCCCCTCGCAGTCAGCCGTCTCCGTCCAACCTCGGGGCGCCGTCGGAACATCCACCGCCTGCAGGCTGTCGCTCCCCGGGAGCGGGCAATCGTCGGGTCCGTGCAGGTCGTTCAATTCCGGGGCGGTTTGCCCGCCCGAAAACATCGAGGTCGGCGGGTTTTCGGCCTCTCCGGGTTCTGCGAAAAATGTGTCGTCCGGCGAGACCCGCTTTTCCAGGTGGCGGACGGAGGCGTAGAAGGCTTCGGCGCGGGTTTGCAGGTCCCCGCCCGGCGGCAATGGAATCGAGGGGTTATTCAGATGTACCAGCACCCCTTCAACGAGGTCGCGACTCTCTTGGAGGACGGCAATCCAGTCGTTGCTAAGGGGTTGGTGGACGGTCTGAAGTGCCTTGCTGTATTTCTCCAACGCTTCGGCGATCCGGGCTGCTTCGGCGACACCGGCGATCTGCGAGCTGCCTTTCAACGTGTGCAGCGCCCGGACCAGCGGTTCGCTGGCGTAGCGCACCCCTTCAGAGCGGCACTCGAACAGGAACCGATCAATTGCAGCAAGGTGTTCCGCCGTTTCCTTGGCGTAGATGTCGAGCAGCTCGGGATCCGTGTCGATGGCCGGTTTCGGGGACTCCGCAGGCTCGACAGGTGTTCCCTCTTCGGGGAGCACCGGCCGATCGCCACGAGTGAGCGCGTCAGCGGCATCCGCCAAGGCCTTTACCTCGATGTCGGGCCGTGTACCGGTTCGAAATTGCTCTACAAGTTGGGGAATCACCCTCTCGGCGCGATGCAGCACCTCAAACAGGAGCGGATCGGGCTCGACTCCCCGATCGATTACCCGATTGAGCATCTTCTCGAAGGACCAGGCAAACTCACCCAGCTCATGGGCACCGACCAGTCGACCACTGCCTTTCAGGGTGTGAAAGGAGCGTCGATACTCAGCGAGCACACTGTGATCCGAAGGGTTGGCTTCCCAGACAGGAAGGAGTCTGGTGATTCTCTCCAGCTCCTCCTGGGCCTCTTCGAGAAAGACTGCGGCAATCTCGTCATCGATTTCGTCCCCGTGCTCTGCCGCATCGGTGATCGACCCGCCAGTGTTCGCCTCGGCGCCGGCGGCAGTTCCCGTCCCCTCGACGCTTTCCTTTCCGGCAACCGAAGGGGTCGACTCGCCGGCCTTCGAGTTCCAGGGCTCGCCGGCATCCATCCCCTCCAGTAAATCTCCAACCGGGAATCCGAGCCCGGCCAAGGCATTTTCGGCAACGTCGAGCACGGAAGCGGGATGAACGCGGCTCTGGACGAATGCCTCGAGATAATACTCGACACTCATCACGGCATCGGCCAACTGGTCGAGTCGGCTGGTATCCGGAACCATATTGCCGTTCAGGATCTCGCCACGCACGTAGGCAGCGGAGGCCTGCAGGATCCTGGCGACCCGTGAGTAGGAGAGAAGGTCGAGGCTCGCCACCAGACGGTGAAAATCAGCGGGGAGGGAACTCAGCCTTTCGACATCGCCGGGGTTATCCAGATAGGCCGAGAGCGATTCACGAATCCGGATCAGATCGCTCAGGCTCTCTTTCATCACCTGCCGGACACCACGCAGGTGTTCGGCTTCGGGGGATTCTCCGGCTCGCTCTCCGGAATCGTCGGCCTTTTCCATCGGAGCGCTCGAGCCCCAATCCTGGAGGGTGGATTCCACCAGCAGTAACGCGCCGGCCACGCCCATCAAGACCTCGTCTTCCGGCTCAAGCTCACCCAGGCGAATACGGCCAAGTACCCCCACCTGCTCCTTTAGCGCCTGCTGCAGGGGCACCTGCCGCAAAAGATCCAGCGTATCAACCAGACGGTGCAGGCCATCGCCGATCGGCTGAAGACTCTCCAGGTCACCTCTCTGGCCACGCACAAAGACGTCAAGCTGATCCTTGACGTGCGATAGCTCTTCCATGATATCGGCCGCAACCGTTCTCTTGAGCTCCGCGGTCAATCCTGCCGACCCCTCTTCCAGGAAGAAGCGGTCGAGGCCGAAGGCATCCTTGATGCCCGCCACCAGCACACCACCGGCGGTCGCACGACCAACGTGATACAGGAGCACTCGAGTCAACGCCTGGACATGCTCGGCGTTAGCCGCCGTCTCCTCCTTCTGGGCCAAATACTTGACCAGCTGTTCTATCTTGCCGAGCAGGTGCTTTACCTCAATGGAGGGTTCAAGCCCCTTCTCGGACAATGCCTCAACAAGCGCCGAGGCAGCCCAAAGTGCCTGCCGGATGGAACTCTCATCGGCAATTTTGAACAGGGCATCGAGAACCTTCTGAAGCGTCTGCAGGCTGGACGCGGCTTCGCGGTCCCGCAACAGGTTGGCAAGAGCGGTTTGGTAGTGGGGCCGGGCTTTACGGGCAACCGCTTGCAGATTACCGGCCGATTCCCGACTGGGTGGCCGGATGCTCAAGTCGGGATGAAAAACCGACAATTGAGACCATTCGGCTTCGCCTCGCAACCGACGCATTTCGTTTACCAGCGGTAACAACGGCAGGAGAGAATCGGGCCGGCCGCTTTGCAACGCATCAAGATAGTCGGGCAACTCCAGAATGGCGCGCATCAGCGCCTCTTCGGCCTCTCCCCGCTCCCCATCAGCCGGCGTCAGTTCGCCACGCTGTAGGGCCCGCGCAAAAATTTCGACCTCCGCCAAAAATTGTGCGGCAGCAGACAGCTCCACCATTTGCAGGGTGCGGTGCACCTGGTGCAGGGCATCGATGCAGGGATCCAGCTGGCCGACATCCTCAGGCGCTTCGGCGAACGATTCCAGCGCCTGGCGGGCGTCTTCGAGCGTTTCGTCCAATTCACCCTTGATCCAGGCAAGGGTGCTGACGTCAAATGTCTCCGCTGTCTGCATGCTACGGTCCGTCAGACCGGCAACTTGAAGCCGGAAACCGATTTCTTCATGTCGTCCGCCAGTTCCGCGAGATTACCGATGGAGGCAGCGGTCTGGTTTGTCCCGTCCGATGTCTGGGTGGTGATCTCCTGGATGACATTCATGGTATCCGTGATATTGACCGCCGCACCCGCCTGTTCGCTGGTGGCCTCGGTAATATTACGGATAAGGCCAGCCAGGCGATTCGATACTTGCTCGATCTCTCCAAGAGCCGAACCGGCATCCTCGGCCAATTTGGCACCGGAAACCACACCGGAGGTGCTTTGCTCCATGGAAATGACGGCCTCGTTGGTGTCGGTCTGGATGGTCTTTACCAACGCCTCGATCTGCTTGGTTGCATCGGCCGAACGCTCTGCAAGCCGCTGCACCTCGTCCGCCACCACGGCAAAGCCGCGGCCGGCTTCGCCGGCCATCGCCGCCTGAATGGCCGCATTCAGAGCGAGGATGTTGGTCTGCTCGGCGATGTCGTTGATCAATCCCACGGTATCGCCGATCTCTTGCGAACTCTCACCCAAGCGTTTGATACGTTTCGAGGTTTCCTGGATCTGCTCGCGAATCGAACCCATGCCATCGATGGTGTTCTGTACCGCGACGGTTCCTTTCTTGGCGATCGCCACCGAGCGCTGTGACTCCTCGGCAAGCTGGTCGGCATTGACCGATACACCTTCGATCGATATCGCCATCTCCTTGATCTTGGACGAAGCCGAGGTGATCTCGTGTGCCTGTCGCTCGGAGGCTTCGGTCAGGTGGGTGGCCGTCGCACGCGACTGATCCGCCGCCTGACTGACCTGGGTAGCCGTATCGTTGATGGCGGTAACCAGCGTACGCAGTGCTTCGATGGCGTAGTTGACCGAGTCGGCGATGGCCCCGGTGATGTCTTCGGTCACCGTGGCGTCGACCGTAAGGTCACCATCTGCAAGGTCGCCCATCTCGTCGAGCAGCCGCATGATTGCCTGCTGGTTACGCTGATTGTGTCCCTCGGTGGTGCGCCGTTCGGCTTCGGTTTTCGCGAGGCGGATTTCGCCCTCACGCTTTAGCCTGTAGCCGAGCATGAACAGCAGCAGCAGCGCGATGATGCCGAAGATATTGCCGAGCATCGAACTGATGGTGCGACTGTCAATCTGATTGAGGTAGGCATCCTCGAGCGCGCCTAGCGCCTGCAGGAGAGGTTCACTGGTGTTGAGAATGACCTGGGACGCCTCGGAGACCTCGAACATCTCGGGACTGGATTCGAGAATGGCACCCATCTGATCGCTGAATTCGGAAAACAGGCCCGCAACCTCTTTCAACTTGCTGCGCACCGCCTCATCTTCAACGCGGTCGATGTTCGAGTCGGCGTCCCCGTCGAGCATGCCCTGAATGACACTCCCGAACAGATTGGCATCACGACCAAAACGATCGGCGGCCGTTACCGCACCGGTATCGCCTTCCAGAATCCGGTTGACGTTATTGACGATGCGTTGACTGAGCATCAATTGCCGGCTGGCCAGGTAGATTTGCGTGCCGGAGACATCCTTTTCAGTCATCAGGGTCGCGACTTCATCAGTGACGACGAGCATCTGCGACGAACTGTCATTGATCTCCTGCACGATACCGCGCAACTCCGTTACCACCGGCCCGCTCTTTTCGATGGTATCGATGTTGGCATCGAAGCGCTGCCACAGGAGCGTCACCCGCTCGAGTTCCTCGCTGATGCTCTCCGGTGACGGAGGCAAACTGCTTTGCGGATCACCCGACTGCAGGATTTGAAGTGAATCGGCAAAGCGATCACGGTAATTCGTCAGCTGGGAATAGGTATCCGCTTTACCCTGTGTCGCCTGGCCGGCGAATTTCGTGATCTGCTGCGAAAGCACCCTCTGTTCACCCAGCAGACCGATATACTGCTTATCGTTGGTGTCCTGGATACCAACGCGCCAGGAGACGGCGCCCATCAGCCCCACGAAAACGAGCAGCAAGACGATAAGGGCTGCAAGGCCCTTTCCCCCAGCGCTATTCGAGCCCTTATCGTTACCCTTCAAACCCATTGCTCCCGCTCCTAAAGATATTCCGAAAAACGAAACAGCGTGACCCCCGGTACCCGTACCGTCAGGCGGCGACGTGCATGAATTCGTCGCTCTCTATCAAGGCATGCAGGTTCGCATTACCCCAGACTTCCTGATTCTGGCGATAGACGCCGTTGGTAAAGCGGCGGAAAAACTCCGGAACCGCATCGGCACTGTCGCTAAAATTCTCATCGCGAAAGTGCCGCAGACCATATACCTCGTCCACCAGCAGTCCCGCGCTTACCGTACCGTTGTTGACCGCCAACACCCGCGCACTCTGCCGCAGGGGTGTCGACTCGCCCACAAGCAGGCCTTTCAGATCCGTGACCGGGAGCAGATTACCGCGAACGTTGGCAATCCCTTTCATCCACACCCGGGCCCCCGGGACTCGGGTGAGAACAGGAGAGATCAGGATTTCCCGAACGGCTCCCAGGGACGCCACCAAATGCGCATCACCGACCCGGAACCCGATACCTGCCCAGGTAGTCTGAATCTCGACCTGCTCAGGGAGGCCATGGGCATTATCCCGGCTGCGCCGTTCGATATCCCTCAGCAGGTCGAAGGGCGTCTTTTCGGTATCCGCTGCCATGTCGCTCTCAGGCGCCCAGCACCGAGTTGACCTTTTCCACCAGTTCGTCTTCGGCTACCGGTTTGGTGAGGTAAGCCTTTGCGCCCTGGCGAAGCCCCCAGACACGATCGGTCTCCTGATCCTTGCTGGTAATCATGATGATCGGGATCTCGGCGACCTCAGGGTCTTTGCTGATCTTTCGCGTTGCCTGAAAACCGTTCATGCCCGGCATTACTACGTCCATGAGGATCAGGTCCGGCTTGAGCTCCTTGGCTTTGCTGATGCCATCTTCACCGTTTTCGGCGATCTCGATAATATGCCCGAGCTTCTCAAGAACAGAACGCACTGCGTAAATCTCCGTCGGCGAGTCGTCGACAATCAGGATCTGCGCCATAACTGGTCTCCCGTTTTTAAAGTTAGGCAATTCGGCAAATGCCGCTTTTTTGTTGTATCTGTTGAACGTTTAATTCAAGTTTACTACGTGCTTTTTGATGGCACCGATGAGCTCATCCCTGGTGAAGGGCTTGGTCAGGTACTGTTCCGAACCCACGATACGGCCGCGTGCGCGATCGAACAGTCCATCCTTACTGGAGAGCATGATCACCGGTACTTTGCTGAATTTTTTATTGTGCTTGATAAGCGCACAGGTCTGATACCCGTCAAGCCGCGGCATCATGATATCGACGAAGATGATATCGGGCTCATGATCGGCGATCTTGGCGAGCGCTTCAAAGCCGTCATTTGCCGTAAAGACGATACAGCCCTCCTTTTTAAGAAGGCTCTCAGCGGTACGTCGAATGGTCTTGCTGTCATCGATGACCATCACCTTGATCTGGTCCGCTGTTCCACTCCGAGCTGCTGCTTCCCCTGACACGGCCCCTCCCGGGTCAACCACTATTCGCTTTGCGGGCTTCATCCTATCGGAACACGCCCACCTTGAACAGATTCAAAAAACGCCCGTGGTGCTTGGCTTTTGCCGCATAAGGCCCACATAATTCGTATACCTTACGAGGCAGCCCATACCGGCGAATTGCCCCATGCAGGTCCGTTGCTGCTAAAATCCGACCAATTCATTCAACAACTTTAAGAGCTCACCTGCCAAGAATGATTGTAAATCAATTGGATGCCGTTCCGCACCTGACAACCGCCCCGACCGGTCCTCTTCTTCTGCTCGAATCGCACCTTTTGGAGAATCAGCCGCGGATCGAGTCCTGGTTTCGCAGTCAGTTTCTGAAAACGCCGGCCCCCTTCTACGCCTCGGTGGACTTGCGTAATGCAGGTTTCAAGCTGGCGCCGGTAGACACCAATCTTTTCCCCGCGGGCTTCAACAATCTCAGCTCCGCCTTCGAGGGTCTGTGCATTCAGGCAATCCAGTCGGCCATGGAGCGTATCTACCCCTCGGCGACCAGAATGTTGCTGGTTCCCGAGAGCCATACCCGTAATCTCTACTATCTGGAGAGCCTGGCCACCCTGCAGGACCTGATTGGCAAGGCGGGATTTGAGGTGCGACTCGGCTCACTGCTCCCCGACCTCGAGGCTCCCCAGACCATTGAGCTGTCATCGGGCCGCAAAATACATCTCGAGCCGTTGCGCCGCGAAGGCGACAAGGTCGGTGTAGGCGACTTTTTCCCCTGTGTGGTGCTGCTGAACAATGACCTGTCCGGGGGGCGCCCGCCCATGCTGGAAGATATCGAGCAGCCTCTGATACCACCGCTGGAACTCGGTTGGTCCAATCGCATGAAATCGGAACACTTCGGCCATTACCGCGAGGTGACCGGTGAGTTTGCCGATCTGGTGGACATCGATCCGTGGCTCATCGATCCGCTTTTCCGCAACTGCGGCGAGATCGATTTCATGAAGCGCGAGGGCGAGGACTGCGTGGCGAGAAATGCCGGGGCCCTGCTCAATGCCATTCAGAAAAAGTACGACGAATACGGGATTGCTCAGAAACCCTACGTGGTCGTGAAGGCGGAATCGGGGACCTATGGCATGGGCATTACCACCCTGCACTCCCCCGAAGAGGCCCATGAACTCAACCGCAAACAACGCACCCGCATGTCCAGGACGAAGGAGGGACAGGCAGTCTCCCGTGTCATCGTCCAGGAGGGGGTCTATACGTTCGAGACCTGGGGCAATCCGGAAGCCGTGGCTGAGCCGGTGGTCTACATGATCGACCATTTTGTGGTCGGCGGTTTCTATCGTGTCCACACCGGCCGTGGCCGCAATGAAAACCTCAACGCCCCCGGTATGCATTTCGAACCGCTGGCATTCGCCGAGGTGTGCAACAATCCCGATTCCCGCGAGGATCCCGACGCCGGCAAGAACCGTTTCTACGCCTACGGCGTCATCGCCCGCCTGGCACTGCTCGCCGCGGCCCGCGAACTCGCGGAACACATGGGAGATGAGGTTCAATGACCATCATGGTCGGCGTGGTGATGGACCCCATCGCAGCAATCAGCTACAAAAAGGACAGCACGCTGGCGATGCTGCTGGCGGCTCAGCGCCGTGGCTGGGAGTTGCGCTACATGGAACAGCGGGATCTGTTCCTGCGCGATGGCGAGTCGTCAGCGCGCATGCGCCCACTCCGGGTTCACGCTGATCCGGACCACTGGTTCGACCTGGATGAGGCGGAAGTGCACCCGTTGGGTTCGTTGGATGTGATTCTGATGCGCAAGGATCCACCCTTCGATATGGAATTCATCTACACCACCTATCTGCTGGAGCGCGCCGAGGAAGCTGGCACGCTGGTGGTGAACCGGGCCGTATCCCTGCGGGATGCCAACGAGAAGCTCTTCACCGCCTGGTTCCCGCAATGCACCCCACCGACGCTGGTCAGCCGTGATGCCGACGCACTGCGCGCATTCCATGCCGAACAGGGTGCCACCGTCTTCAAGCCATTGGGCGCCATGGGCGGGGCCTCCATCTTCAAGGTGGAGGGGCCCGACACCAACCTCAACGTCATCATCGAAACCCTCACCGGCAATGGCACCGGGTTTATCATGGCGCAGCGCTTCGTGCCGGAGATCCGTGCCGGGGACAAGCGCATCCTGCTCATCGACGGCGAACCGGCGCCCTACGCCCTGGCGCGCATTCCTGCCCAGGGCGATATTCGCGGCAACCTGGCAGCAGGCGGTCGCGGCGAGACCGTACCCCTGAGTGCCCGCGACCGCTGGATCTGTGAACAGGTGGCGCCGAAGCTGCGGGAAATGGGATTGATCTTTGTCGGACTCGACGTCATTGGCGATTTTCTTACCGAAATCAACGTCACCAGCCCCACCTGTATCCGCGAACTGGATGCCGCCTACGACCTGGACATCGGGGGACAGTTGATGGAAGCCATCGACCGTAAACTCGATGAGCGGATAGCTGGCTCGGCAGCGGGAAAAGAGGGTAACCACCGAGAACACCAACGGTAGGTGAGTGTTCTATGGCCTCAGCGGCAAGAACAAAGCTCCCCGTACTCATCAACGACGTTCAGGTCCCTCGGTTAGTGGTCGAAAAATCCGCGCGGCACCCCACGACCCGGGGGCTTCGGCCCTGTATAATCACCTCATGGCCGACACGCTTCCCTCGCCACGCCAGTTCGAGCCCGGCAACGCCGACCGCTTCGGACTGACCCTGTTTTTTGCCGTGGCGTTTCACGCCCTGGTAATCCTGGGCGTGACCTTTGATCTCGAGGACTTCACCAATCCGGAGCCCCGGCCGCTTGCGCTCGATATCACTTTGGTCCACAGCAAGAGCGACAAGGCACCGGAAGAGGCCGACTACCTGGCACAGGCGGATCAGGAGGGCGGGGGCAACGTCAACGAAAAGGTCAAGCCCTCGAGCCCCGTCTCCAACAGCAGACCCACGCCTGAGAAAGGGGATGCCCAAAATACCCGCGCGCCCAGTTCACCCCCGCCCGAGCCGGAGCGCTCCCGGGTGATGACCACCCCGGAGAGCCGGATCCAGATGGAATCCGCCGACAAGATTCCACCCAAGGCCCGACCCGATACCCCTACGGCGGCGGAGCTAATGGCGCTGAGCCGGGAAGTCGCACGGCTCTCCGCCGATATTCAGCAGCGCCAGCAGACCTATGCGCAGAGGCCGAGGCACACCTACATCTCCGCCAGCACCAGGAAGTACGAACATGCGGCCTATGAAGACGCCTGGCGGCTCAAGGTGGAGCGGATCGGGAATCTGAATTACCCGGAAGAGGCCCGGCGCAAGGGACTTACCGGCAGTCTGATGCTGGATGTGGGCATCAAACCGGATGGCAGTCTGCACAAGGTCGTGGTGCGGCAGTCCTCGGGACAAAAAGCGCTCGACGACGCCGCCGTTCGCATCGTCGAAATGGCGGCGCCGTTCGCCCCATTTAGCGACGCCATGCGCGAGGAAATGGATGTGCTGCATATCATCCGGGTGTGGCGGTTCGAGTCGGGCAACCAGTTCGACACCCGGTGACCGGTCCCGGCCTGACAGCAGTACCTGAAAAAGATTCGACGGTAAAGCACGGGGAGATCGTCGAGCCAATGCGAAACAACGCAAGGATACAAAGCCTTCCATACTCTCCCTGGTTGGAGATCCCCCGTGCTCTCCAGGAACAACGCCTTTCGGCCTCGACACAGCACCGGTGCTTCCCGATACTATGGCTATGAGCGAAACCTCCGATCTCACCAACCACTTTCTGATCGCCATGCCCGGCCTGGCGGACCCGAATTTCTCACACACGGTCACCTATATCTGCGAGCACAACGAGAAAGGCGCCATGGGGATCGTAATCAATCGCCCCTCCGAGCTGACACTCGGCGAGGTATTCGATCATATGGGCATCGAAGCCAGTCCCCGCGTGGATGTAGAGGTGCCGGTTTACGAGGGCGGACCGGTCGAACCGGAGCATGGATTCGTGATCCACGCGTCGGTGGGAGCGTGGGACTCCAGTCTCAAGGTCACCGACGATATCGCCGTCACCACCTCCCGTGACGTGCTCTCCGCCATCGCCTATGGAGAGGGCCCCAAAAGGTACCTGTTCGCTCTTGGTTACGCCGGCTGGGGAGCGGGCCAGCTGGAGGACGAAATTGCCAGCAATGCCTGGCTGAGCGGCCCGGCCGATTCGTCCATCCTGTTCGAGTCCGGACCCGGGCAGCGCTGGACGGCGGCAGCGGCCCTGCTCGGCGTGGATGTCAACCTGCTCTCCAGCCAGATCGGGCACGCGTGATCGCCAAAGCCGATCGCACCGAGAGCGGCACTGTACTCGGCTTCGATTATGGTTTGCGGTTCATCGGCGTTGCTGTGGGTCAGACGCTAACCGGCGGTGCCCGTGAACTGATCACCCTGAGAAGCCGTGATCAACGACCCGACTGGGAGGGCATCTCGCAGCTGATTAGCGAGTGGTGCCCGGTCGCGCTGGTGGTCGGCCTCCCCCTCGATCGGGAAGGCGGGGAGCAGGAGTTGACCCATCGCGCCCGCCGCTTTGGTAATCAATTACGGGGCAGGTACAATCTGCCGGTATACATGGAGGACGAGCGCTTCACGTCGCTGGAGGCATCGGGTCTCCTCATGGAGACGCACGGCAGCCGTTACCGGAAAGAGGACGTGGACCGGCTTGCCGCCCGAATCATCCTGCAGGCCTGGCTGGACCGATACACCCAATGACGACACCACTACAACACGATCTCGACCGGGTGCTGGCCGGCATGGCGGCCCGCTTGCGCGCGACCCTGGAGGAGCGCGGAATCACTGCACCGCTGATGATCGGTATTCACACCGGGGGGGTCTGGGTGGCCCGGTGCCTGCACCAACTACTGGGCATCGAGGAGCCGCTTGGGACCCTGGATATCAGTTTTTATCGCGATGACTTCGAGCGCATCGGGGTCCATCCGCAGGTCAAACCCTCGAATCTTCCGTTCGAGGTGGAGGACCGTCACATCATCCTGGTCGACGATGTCCTGCAGACCGGTCGTACCATCCGTGCCGCCCTGAATGAAATCTTCGATTACGGGCGTCCCGCCTCGGTGCTGCTCGGTATTCTGGTCGAGCGCAGCGGCCGCGAACTGCCCATTTGCGCCGATGTGGCGGGCCTCTCCATGGACCTGAGCCCGAGCGAGCAGGTCAAACTCACCGGACCGGATAAACTGACCCTCAGCCTGAAGCGGGTGAAATGAACACGCTGAAGAATCTGCAACTGGATGCCACCGGCAACCTTCGGCACTTCCTCACCATCGAGGGGCTGAAACGTCAGACCCTGGTCGACATCCTCGACCTCGCCGAATCCTTCGCCAACATCAAGGCGCAGGCAGTAAAAAAGGTGCCACTGCTGCGCGGCAAGACGGTGGTCAACCTCTTCTTTGAAAACAGCACGCGCACGCGCACCACCTTCGAATTGGCCGCCAAGCGTCTCTCCGCCGATGTACTCAACATCAACATCACCACCTCCGCAGCTTCCAAGGGCGAGAGCCTGCTGGACATGCTCCACAACCTGGAGGCGATGCACTGCGATATGTTCGTCGTACGCCACGCCGACAGCGGCGCGGCCCACTTCATCGCACAGAATGTGGCCCCCCATATCTCGGTCATCAACGCCGGCGACGGTCAGCACGCCCATCCGACCCAGGCAATGCTCGACACCTTCACGATTCGTCGTCACAAAGGGGATTTCGGTGACCTGCGGGTGGCGATCGTCGGTGACATACTGCACTCACGAGTGGCCCGTTCCCAGATCCACGCATTGAACACGCTGGGGGTCGGCGAAGTGCGGGTTATCGGGCCCAAGACCCTGCTGCCGATGGACCACCGCAGCCTGGGCGTCCACGTCTTCCACGACATGGAGTCAGGCCTGGCGGGCGTCGATGTGGTAATCATGCTGCGCCTGCAACGCGAACGCATGGAGGGTGGCCTGCTCCCCAGCGAACACGAATTCTTTCAGCGCTACGGTCTCACCGGGGACAAACTGAAGTTGGCCAAGCCGGACGCCATCGTCATGCACCCGGGCCCAATCAACCGCGGCGTCGAGATCAGCTCCGAGGTGGCCGACGGCCCGCAGTCAGTCATTCTGGAACAGGTCAGCAACGGCATCGCCGTACGCATGGCCGTCATGGCGATGGCCCTGGGCAGGCAACCGGGGGCGGAAACAGGGAGAGAGACGTGACGGGACCGATCCACATCCGCGGCGGGCGTCTTGTCGACCCTTCGCAGAACCTCGACCGTGAGGCGGATCTCTTCATTCGCGACGGCCGGATTGCCGGCATCGGCACAGCGCCGTCGGGGTTCGAGGCGCAGCGCACCATCGATGCCGCGGGCCGAGTCGTCTGTCCCGGTCTGATCGACCTGCAGTCGCGACTGCGCGAGCCCGGACAGGAGCACAAAGGCACGATCGCCAGTGAAACCGCCGCCGCGGCAGCCGGCGGGATTACCACCCTCTGCTGTCCTCCGGACACCGATCCGGTCATCGACAACCCGGCGGTAGCGGAACAGATCCTCTACCGCGCCGGCAAGGCCGGCAACAGCCGCGTCCTGCCTTTGGGAGCGCTCACCTCCCGGCTCGCCGGAGAGCACCTGGCGGAAATGCTGGCGCTGCAGGAGAGTGGCTGTGTCGCTGTCACCAACGCCTCACAACCCGTTCACAACACCCTGGTAATGCGCAGAGCCCTCGAGTATGCCGCCACCCTCGGGCTCACAGTGTTTATCAGTAGCGAGGATCCCTGGCTCGCCGGCAACGGCTGCCTTCACGAGGGACAAATGAGTACACGGCTCGGGCTGCCGGGCATCCCCGAGTGCGCCGAAGTCATCGGTATCTCCCGCGACCTGATCCTGGTGGAAAGAACCGGCGTGCGGGCGCACTTCAGCCGTCTGTCGACGGCACGAGCCGTCGAGATGGTAGCCGACGCCCGCGCCCGGGGCCTGCCAGTGACCTGCGATGTCACCGCCCACCAGCTGTTCCTCACCGAGATGGACGTCGGCGTATTCGACTCTCTCTGCCATGTGCGACCGCCGCTGCGCACCTTCCGCGATCGCGACGGTCTGCGCGCCGCCCTTGCCGATGGTGTCATCACCGCCGTCTGCTCCGACCATCAGCCCCACGACCCCGATGCCAAACTGGCTCCGTTTGCCGACACCGAACCCGGAATATCGGCGCTTGAAACTCTGCTGCCCTTGCTGTTGCGTCTGGCCGACGAGAAAGTACTCCCGCGTAATAAAGCCCTCGCCCGGCTGACGACCGGCCCGGCCGAGGTTCTGGGAAATGGCCTCGGGACGCTGGCCCTCGATGCTACCGCCGATGTCTGCATTTTCGATCCGGATGCCTGGTGGCAGGTGAGTGAAGAGACACTGGTCAGCTACGGAAAGAACACGCCGCTCCTCGGCTGGGAGTTGAAGGGCCGTGTGACCCATACCCTACTCGAAGGCCGTGTCGTCTTCGAACGCAATGACAGTTGTTACTAGCCACTAACCATGACCAAACCACATCGCAATACCATCTTCCTCGAAGAGGCCAAGATACTGGCCCACGAGCATTACGCGGGTGACCAGCACGTTCTACGTCTGGCGGCACCCGGGATCGCCGCCAAGGCCGGGCCGGGGAGTTTCGTACACCTGACCTGTGATGCCAGTCGCCCGCTACGTCGCCCCATTTCCATCATGCGCAGCGATCGGGAGAGCGGAGAGGTCCAACTGCTCTACAAGGCCTTCGGAAAAGGCACGCACCTTCTCGCCGAACGGCGGGTGGGCGAGCGAATCAGTACCCTCGGCCCGATCGGGAACGGTTTTACGGTCGACCGGGAGCGGAAGCGTCCACTGCTTATCGGCGGCGGCGTGGGGATCCCGCCGATGATCTTCCTGGCCGAGGAAATGCGACGCACGGGAGGCTATGAGCCGCTCGTGCTCATGGGCTCGGAAGTGCCCTTCCCGTTTCGCGTACGCCCATCGCAGATTCTGGTACCCGGCATTCCCGATGGGGTAACCGGCGCCATGCCGCTGTTGGATGACTGGGATATTGCCAGCCGACTCTGCAGCCTACAGGGCTATGCAGGCTGCCACGAGGGCTTCGTCACCGATCTGGCGCGGCACTGGCTGGACGCGATGGATGCCGCACAACGTAAGCAGGTGGCCATCTATGCCTGCGGACCGCACCCCATGCTGGAGGCGATCGCCGGCGTGGCGAAGAATTTCGGGGTCACCTGCCAGGTCTCCATGGAGGAATTCATGGCCTGCGGCGTCGGCGGATGTGCCGGCTGCACCATTCAGGTAACCACCGAGAGTGGCCCGGCCATGAAGCGGGTCTGCGTCGACGGCCCGGTATTCGATGCCGAATCGGTATTTTAGGGAAAGTTCACAGCAAACAACTGCAGATTGCACCGCAGAAGCGCGGAGTTCGCAGGGTTTTTTAAGGCCAGTGAGATCGCTGCCTGAAGGAGCAGCACATCTATGACCCGGTGTTCTCCCCGTACTCTGCGCCTGGAAAATAGGTTCCAGACATTTTCAACCGACTACATCCATGTAGTCGTCTGCGGTGAGGGGTTTTTTTCTCCACCCACGACCAGGATCAGCGGATCAACCCGCCCGGACCGTTTTCATCCGCGGTCTCCTCCAGGGTCAGCCCTTCGAGGCCTTTGGTGAGGTCATCGGATGATTCGGCGGCACCGAGTTTCGCCATGATACGAACCTCGTTGGGCGAGTCGGCGTTGCGGGTGGCCTCTTCGAAGTTGATCGATCCCTCCGTATAAAGGTCGTACAGCGCCTGATCAAAGGTCTGCATACCCTGTTCGCCGGACTTCTTCATCAGCTCCTTCATCTGATGGACTTCGCCCTTGTGGATCAGGTCGGCCATCAGTGGTGTGTTGATCATCACCTCGACCGCGGCCCGACGGCCTATGCCATCCTTTTTCGGGATCAGGCGCTGCGCGATGACCGCTTTCATATTCAGCGAAAGGTCCATCAACAGCTGCGGCCGGCGATCCTCCGGGAAGAAGTTGATCACACGGTCCATCGCCTGGTTGGCATTATTGGCGTGAAGGGTCGCCAGGCAGAGGTGACCGGTCTCGGCGAAGGCAATGGCGTGCTCCATGGTCTCGCGGTGACGGATTTCACCGATCAGAATGACATCAGGCGCCTGGCGCAAGGTGTTCACGAGTGCATCCTCGAAGGTGTCGGTATCGATACCCACTTCCCGCTGGGTCACGATGCACCCCTTGTGCTGGTGGATGTATTCGATAGGGTCTTCGATGGTGATGATGTGACCCGTACTGTGGGTGTTGCGATGATCCACCATGGCCGCCAGCGAGGTGGATTTACCGGAACCGGTGCCGCCAACGAACAGGACGATGCCGCGTTTGGTCATGGTCAGCTCGCGCAGGACGTCCGGCAAATCGAGATCATCAAAGGTCGGAATCTTGGTCTCGATCTTGCGCAGCACCATGCCTACCTGATTGCGCTGCTGAAAGACATTGACACGGAACCGCCCGATACCGGAGCGGCTCAGGGCGAAGTTGCTTTCGCGCCTGGCTTCGAATTCCGCTCTCTGCTCGGCATTCATGATGCTGTAGCAAATCTGCCGGGCCTGGTCGGGCGTCAGACTCCCCTTGGCGACCGGCCCAATCTTACCCGAGATCTTCATGCTCGGCGCAATGCCGGCGGTGATGAAGAGATCGGAGGCGTTCTTGTGCACCATCAATTTTAAAAGCGAGTCGAATTCCATGGCTATGTTCGTAGTGGCTAGTGGCTAGTGGCTAGTGGCGAGTAGCGAGTCACGATGGCTGGCGGCCGGCGGAGAGGTCTCCTCGCCACTAGCCACTCGCAACTCGCAACTATTTGAAGGCGTCCTTGTTCGAGGCCTTGGCGCGGGCGTCCTGCTTGTTGATCATGCCTTTATTGAGCAGTTCGGCAAGGTTCTGATCGAGGGTTTGCATGCCCAGTTGCTGTCCGGTCTGGATGGCTGAATACATCTGGGCCACCTTGCCCTCGCGAATCAGGTTACGGATGGCCGGGGTGCCGATCATGATCTCATGCGCCGCGATACGGCCGCCGCCCGCCTTCTTTAGCAGGGTCTGGGAGATGACCGCCCGCAGGGACTCGGACAGCATGGCGCGGACCATGTCCTTTTCCGCCGCCGGAAACACGTCGATGATACGGTCAATGGTCTTGGCCGCGGAACTGGTATGCAGAGTACCAAACACCAGGTGGCCGGTTTCGGCCGCGGTGAGTGCCAGGCGAATGGTCTCCAGGTCACGCATCTCACCGACCAGGATGGTGTCGGGATCTTCACGCAGTGCGGAGCGCAGGGCCTCATTGAAACCCAGCGTGTCACGGTGCACCTCGCGCTGGTTAATGAGGCACTTTTTCGACTCGTGCACAAACTCGATGGGATCTTCGACGGTGAGTATGTGCCCGTAATCACTGTCATTCTTGTAATCGACCATCGCCGCCAGCGTGGTCGATTTACCCGACCCGGTGGGTCCGGTCACCAGCACCATACCGCGCGGGGTATCGGTAATGTCCTTGAAGATAGGGGGACAGTGCAGTTGCTCCATCGTCAGGATCTTGGAGGGAATGGTGCGGAACACTGCGCCGGCGCCGCGGTTCTGATTGAAGGCGTTGACGCGAAAGCGCGCAAGACCTTTGATTTCAAAGGAGAAGTCGGTCTCGAGATACTCCTCGAAATCCTTGCGCTGCTTATCGTTCATGATATCGTACACGAGTCCGTGCACGGCCTTGTGTTCCATCGGCGGTACATTGATACGGCGGATATCGCCGTCAACGCGGATCATCGGCGGGAGCCCAGCGGAGAGATGCAAGTCGGAAGCGCCGTTCTTGACGCTAAAGGCAAGCAGTTCCGTAATATCCATTACAATTCCCCTGAGGAGTTTCTGGGTCCGCGACAACCGGACATGAATGCGAGCCGATACCTTATAACGTACCCGCATGACGTACAACAACGACAACCTAACCACCCGACTGGCAGCCGTCCGTGACCGCCTCCGCAAGGCCGAACGACGTTTCGGCCGCGAAGAAGACGCGGTGGCGCTGGTGGCAGTCAGCAAGACCCGCCCCGCCGAAGCTATCCGCGCTTGCGCCGAGGCGGGTCAGCGTCTATTTGGCGAAAGCTATTTGCAGGAGGCAACCGACAAAGTGGCAGCCCTGTCCGGGTTGAACTTGCAATGGCATTTCATCGGCCCCATTCAGTCCAACAAGACGAGGCCGATTGCTGAACACTTCCAGTGGGTACACAGTGTCGATCGGTTCAAGATCGCCCGCCGCCTTAGCGAGCAACGTCCCGAGGGACTACCGCCGCTCAACATCTGCCTGCAGGTGAACGTCGGCGGGGAGACTGGCAAATCCGGGGCCGGGCTTGATGAACTGCCAAATCTCGCGCAGGAGGTGGCGGCGTTGCCTAACCTTCACTTGCGCGGTCTGATGTGTATCCCGGCACCCACGGAGAACTTCGAGAAACAGCGGGAACCCTTCCACAGGCTTCACGAGGCGAAAGCGGCTTTGCAGCGGGATGGGCTGGATCTCGATACCCTGTCCATGGGCATGTCCCACGATCTGGAAGCGGCCGTGGCCGAAGGAGCAACGATGGTGCGCATCGGCACAGCCATTTTCGGGCCAAGAAACTATCGTTAGTAAACACCAAGAGATTTACTTACCGCAAAGGCGCAAAGTGCGCGAAGACCTGAATGGCCTATCAAGACGAGAGCAGGATGAGTGTATATTTTGTGCCGCTCGCTTCAGAATGCGGTTGCCCTGTAGAGAGGCAAGTGCCGTAATCTCAAGTGCCGTAATCTATGGTAGTCATGGCACCCCAAGTTTTCGTAACTCAGGTTGTTTATGGGCTTTGCGATACAGAATCCAGACAATCGTCGATCTTTGCGCGCTTTGCGCCTTTGCGGTTAGAAATCAAAGCAAGACGGAACAATAGAAGCAGGAGTCTATGGAAAACAAGACCATTGGTTTCATTGGCGGGGGCAATATGGCTTCCAGCCTCATTGGCGGCCTGATCGCCGACGGCTTTCCGGCCGCACGGTTGTGGGTGGCCGATCCGGATGCCGAACGGCGCGAGACACTGGCACGGCGTTTCGGCGTCCACACCACGGCAGACAACCGCGAACTGACCGAAAAGGCAGAAGTGGTGGTGATGGCGGTCAAGCCCCAGATCATGCATGAGGCCTGCCAGGCGATCGGGAACAACATCCTCGAGAAGCAGCGACTGGTGATCTCGATTGCGGCCGGAGTCCGTGTCGAAGCCATCGAGCGATGGCTGGGTGGCCCCTCCGCCATCGTGCGCACCATGCCCAATACGCCCTCGCTAGTTGGCAGCGGAGCGACGGCACTGTTTGCCAATGCCCGTGTACAGCCGGCCCAGCGGGAACTGGCGGAGGCCATCCTGCGGGCGGTTGGGCTCACACTGTGGCTTGATGACGAGTCGCAAATGGACGCGGTCACGGCGGTCTCCGGAAGCGGTCCGGCGTATTTCTTTTTGATAATGGAGCTGCTCGAAAACGCCGGCACCAAGCTGGGGCTACCGCCGGAGACCGCCCGACTACTTTCGCTACAGACCGCTTTCGGCGCCGCCAAGCTGGCATTGGAGAGCCCTGATGACAGCGCCACGCTGCGGGCCCGGGTCACCTCGCCCGGCGGCACCACCGAACGTGCCCTGGCCTTGTTCGAAGTGGGCGGCCTGCGCGAACTGTTTGAAAAGGCGGTCGCCGGCGCAAGGGACCGCTCGGTCGAACTGGCCGATAAGCTGGGGACCGACAAACCATGAACGGCTACCTGACTACACCGCTGCAATTCCTCATTGGCACACTGTTCTCCCTCTATGTCCTGGCGATCATGCTGCGCTTTCTGCTGCAGCAGACGCGCGCGGATTTCTACAACCCGGTCTCACAGTTTCTGGTCAAGATCACCAATCCGCCGTTGCGACCGCTGAGGCGGCTAATCCCCGGCGTCGGGGGGATCGATGTGGCTTCACTGGTACTGATGTTTCTCGTGCAGCTGCTTGCGGTCACCTTGGTCGGGGCACGGGTGGGAGCGGGCTATCTCCCCGGGCTGATTTCGACCGGCGCCATTCAGCCAGTGGGTACACTCCTCGGTCTGACCATCGTTGAACTGGTGGACCTGGCGTTCAATGTGTTTATCTTTGCGGTAATCATCCAGGCCGTTTTAAGCTGGGTGAATCCGGGTGCCTACAGTCCGGTCTCTTCGATCCTCCACAGTCTGACCGAACCGGTACTGCGGCCGGTGCGCCGGTTTATCCCACCGATGTCCGGTCTGGACTTGTCGCCGCTGGTGGCGATCCTCGCACTGCAGGTGCTGAAAATGCTGGTCCTGCCGCCGATCCGGCAGCTGGCATTGGGCAGCTGACCATGCCTGGATGGTTTGAGTGGAGGGGGGAAGAGCTTTTGCTATCCCTGCGAATTCAGCCGCGGGCCAGCCGCGATGAAATCGCCGGACCGCACGGCAATACTCTGAAAGTACGGATTACCGCTCCTCCGGTCGACGGCAGAGCCAATGCTCATCTACTCAAATATCTGGCCAAGGTATTCGGGGTCAGCCGTAGCCAAATTGAGATAGTGAACGGCCAGACCGGTCGTGATAAGCGGGTCCGAATCCGGTCGCCCAGTCAGCTACCGGAAAGTGCTGCGATTCAAAGGGACCCGAGCGATTAGGACCTGATTCACTTGTTATCGGTGACAATTTACCTATAGTGGATTCCCCTGGTCCGGTGCGACTACGGATCGAACATGAGGCGAGCGGTGGAACACATGCGTTTCAATGAACAAATTCAGGCATTCGACCACTGGAAGCACGAGGTCATTGCCGGCATCGAAAAATATCAGCGCTGGCTGGACAAGGCCGGGGTGGGGGACCCCGAGGACGAGTTGCGGATCTACGAGATCCTGCAGTCCTTACGCTCCGACCGGCTGACGATCGCCTTCGTCGCCGAGTTTGCGCGTGGCAAGACAGAACTCATCAACGCCATCTTCTTTTCGGAATATGATCGGCGGTTGCTGCCTTCCGAAGCGGGCCGCACAACCATGTGTCCAACCGAACTGTTCTACGATACCGACGCGGAGCAGGCTTACGTGCGCCTGCTGCCCATCGAAACGCGCCTGAACGAGACCAGCCTCAACGAGTATAAGGCGGAGCCAATTCATTGGGCCCAGATCGAATTGGATCTGTCGAGCCCCGAGAGTATGGCCGAGGCCTTCCAGGAGGTGATCCGGACCAAAAAGGTACCCAGGGGCGAGGCTCAGAAGCTGGGTCTGTTTAGCGAACAGGACGACTACTTCAGGTTAAATGATGGCACTTTTCCGGATGATATCGACATCCCCATGTGGCGCCACGCGCTCATCAGCTTCCCGCACCCGCTGCTTAAAAGAGGTCTGGTCATTCTCGACACGCCGGGAATGAACGCACTCGGTTCGGAGCCGGAACTGACGGTGAGCATGCTGCCGAGTGCCCAGGCGGTCATGTTCATCCTCGCCGCCGACACCGGTGTCACCAAGTCCGACCTGGACATGTGGAGACACAACGTCATGCCCCTGCGCAAGGAAAAGGGCAAGGGGCTGATTGTGGTGCTGAACAAGGTGGACACACTGTGGGACGAACTCAAGGGTGAATCGGCTATCACCCGCACGATCACGGAGCAGCGGGGAAAAGCGGCCGAAGTCCTCGGCATCGACGGTGACAGCGTGTTCCCGGTCTCGGCCCAGAAGGGGCTTCTGGCCAAGATTCGCCACGATCGCGAGCTGCTGGAGCGCAGCAATGTCCTGGCGCTTGAAGCCGTGCTTGCAGAAGAAATCCTTCCCTACAAACAGCGCCTGGTGCGCGAACATGTCGCCGCCGAAATCGGCGGCATGATCAAAGAGACACGCGATCTGCTCTCACAACGCCTGAACGCCACCACATCGCAACTCGAGGAGTTGCGCGGCCTGTCGGGCAAAAACAACGATGTAATTACTCACCTGATGAAAAAGACCCGCGAGGAGCAGGTCGCCTATCATCAGAACGTGGAAAGTTTTCAGGCCAACAAGCGCATTCTCTCCGAACGGAACGAAGAGCTTAAGAAGCTGCTCGATTTGAAGCAGCTCGACGACCTGGTCACCAAAACCCGAAAACAGATGACCGGCAGCTGGACCACTCATGGCCTCAAGGACGGCATGAAGAGCTTTTTCGACTCCGCTCAGGGCATGCTGCGGGAGGTCGATGATTACAACAAGCAGCTGAGCCGGCTGGTGGTCACGATCTATCGCAAGTTCCAGAAAGAACACGGCATCGATAATGTCAAACCAGTGCTCTATGTAACTACCGAATATATGAAGGATCTCGAGCGGCTATACGCCGATGCCGAAGAGTTCCGAAAGAGCCCCTTCACGACGATGACCGAGCAGTCCTTCGTCGTAAAGAAGTTCTTCATCAGCCTGGTCAGCCATGCCCGCAACGTGTTCTACCGGGCCCATCGCGATGCGGACAAATGGAACAAGGCGGTGATGACGCCACTGGTGCGTCAGATAAAAGAGCACAAGGCGCAAATGGAAAGACGTCTTGAGAATCTGCGCAAAATCAATGATTCTCGCGAAACACTGGAGTCCCGCATCGAGGAGCTGGAGAAAAACGCTTTGCAGCTCAAGTCCCAGTTCACTGAGGTGCAGACCATTTTGCGCGTTATCGGTCAACCGCTGGAGCGAGGGCCGGACGAGAAAGCGGCACTGGAACAGTCGGTCGAAATCGTCGAGTGACCGTCTCGGGTCCCGTCTTCCGGGCCGAGCCCCGGTGAGTCTATAGTTATAACTAAACCATCGTACGGGAGGCTCCAATGGCAATCCTGCGCACATTGACGACGATCATTGCCGCCACGGCCCTAGTCCTGCCGGCAATTGCTCACGCGGGAAAATTTCGTGATTTCGACGATTACCGGGTGCATTTCAGCGCCTTCAACTCCACCGTTATCGCCCCTGAAGTTGCCCGCGCCTACGATCTGCCGCGCAGCGATTATCGGGGCATGCTGAATATCACCGTGCAACGCAAGGAAAGCGATACACCACCCTATCCCGCCACCAATGCCGACCTGCGGGCCCAGGCCACCAACCTGGCGGGTCAGACCAAGCAGATCTCCATGCAGCGAATCGAAGAGGGCGACGCCATCTACTACATCGGTGGATTCCCCGTTAGCCATCGAGAGGTCCTGGACTTCCGGGTGGATATTCAGCCCGAAGACAGTGACCAGACCTACAACCTGCAATTTCGGCAGCAGTTCTTTACGTCGGACAGGGATTGACGGCGGAGCCCAGAGCGCCTGCCGGGCTTGGACATCGGAGCGAGCATGCTCCTCGACAAGATGCGCCATGTGATCTCTACCCCGCCCTCCGTGGCGGTGTGCGCCCATGCTGTCGTACGCCCCCCGGAATCGAAATTTTACCTCCCTCTTTCACCATGCTGCCGGATAGATCATCCCCAAATCCAGGGGCCTGCTAACGTTGCCACGCCGAAGGCCATGATGGTGGCCCCGGCAATCCGACGCACCCAGACTTGTCGGGTCCAGGCGGCCAACCGGGCGGCAAAGAGCCCCATCGCGAGCAGGTTGGGTAGCGTGCCAAGCCCGAAGGCCAACAGCAGCAGCGCGCCTTCGACCGCACTACCCGCCGCGATGGCCCAGATGAGGATGCTGTAGACCAGACCGCAAGGCAGCCAGCCCCAAACCAGTCCCAGCGCCAGGGCCTGGGGGAGGGTGCGGACGGGAAGCAGCTTCCGGCCGAGCGGCTCCAGACGCCGCCATATGCCACCGCCAGCCCGTTCCAGGCGAGCGATCCCGAACCACCAACCGCCCAGATAGAGACCCAGCGCCACCATGAATATCCCGGCCACGAACTGCAGAACCTGTTGCGCCTGATTGACGGCCAACAGATTGGCGGCGACGACTCCCACGCCCCCGAACAGCGCACCGGCCAACGTATAACTGATGAGTCGTCCGGCGTTATAACCAAGCAGATAAGGCAGGACACCGTACCGCTGTTGTCTCACGCTGGCGGGAAGGCCCAGGCCGAGCGCCCCGACGATCCCGCCACACATCCCGATACAGTGAACTCCACCAAGCAGCCCCGCAAGAAATGCCGCGGCCAGACTGAACTCAATCACGGACGCTCTCCTCCGCCGGCACAAAGCGCCCGGCGAGCCATACCAGAAGCAGTACCGGAAGCCCCATCAGTGCTGTGGCCACGAAGAATTCCGGATAGCTGAAGGCATCGACCGCCGTACCGGAAAAGCCACCGACAAACTTTGGCAACAGCATCATCAGTGAACTGAACAGCGCGTACTGCGTGGCCGAATAGGAGATATTGGTCAAGCCCGACAGGTAAGCGACGAAGGCCGCCGAAGCGAGGCCACCGCTCAGATTGTCCATTCCCACGACCACAATCAACATTGGCAGGTCATGCCCCACCGTAGCAAGCAACGCGAAGAGCAGATTGGTCGCGGCGGCAAGCAGCGCGCCGATAAAGAGGATGCGCATCACACCAAAGCGCCCCACCAGGACACCACCGAGTACCGCACCCAGCAGGGTCATGGCAATCCCGAAGACCTTGGTCACATTGGCGACTTCCGCTTTCGTGAAGCCCATATCGACATAGAAAATGTTGGCCACGACCCCGAGGACGATATCGGAAATGCGATAGGTGGCAATCAGTGCAAGCAGCAGGAGCGCATGCCAGCGGTAGCGACGCAGGAAATCGGCAAGGGGACTGATCACGGCGCGCCACAGCCACTCGATAGCGCGCTCCAGCCGTTGCGGTAGCGAGCGCCACCCGCGCAACGTCAATGCACCCTCCTCCTCCCTGGCCATCGTGGCCGCATCGACCGCCACATCGGGTTCGCGAACGATAAGGGTGGTGAGAATCCCGATCCCCATCAATCCGGCCATGGCGCTGTAGGCGAGCAGCCAGGGCAGGTGGTGGTAACTCGCCTCATCCGGGTCGAACCAGGCCGCCACCCAGAGCACGCCCGCCGACGCGCTGATCATCGCCAGCCGGTAGCCAATCATGTAGGTCGAGGCCATGGCAGCCTGAACTCGCTGTGGTGCGCTCTCGATTCGGAAGGCGTCAACGGCGATATCCTGGGTCGCCGAAGCAAAGGCGGTCAATACGGCCAGCATCACCAACTGTGCAAGGTTGCTGGAGGGGTCTGAAAAGGCCATTCCGAGCAGCGCCATGACCACTGTGACCTGGGAAGCCAGCAACCAGGCCCGTCTTCGGCCGAGTACGCGGGTCAGCAGCGGTAACGGTAGTCGGTCAACCAGCGGCGCCCATGCCCATTTGAACCCGTAGGCCAAGGCCGCCCAACTGATGAAACCGATGGTCCCGCGTTCGACTCCCGCCTCCCGCAACCAGAAAGAGAGCGTGCCAAACACGAGCAGGAGCGGCAATCCGGAGGAAAAGCCGAGGAAAAGCATCGTCACTACCCGCGGATGGCGGTAGAGCCGAAAGCCTTCACGAAATCCGGTAGTGGTATTGCTCATGCAGCTGCGCTGAGGAGTTCCGGGTCGATGTGGGGAAGAAAAAACCTCTCCGCATGCTACCCCTCCCGCACTCAACACGCCACTTGAGCGATGCGATATGAGATGCGACTCCCCTCCGTTGCCTGGATTGCATGCCCAAGCCGTGGCTCCGGGGATCCGCGTCGCCGGGTTCAGCGCTCCAGCTGCTCCACGGCAGCTCTCGCCGAGTCCCGCAGGCGCTGCACGCTGGTTCTAACCGGTCCGGAAATCGCCGTCGAGAGTGTACGATCCGCCTGTTCGGCAATCGCTCGTTCCAGACGTGCCACCTCCCCTCTCAGGGTTTCGGAGAGGACATGGGAGTCGTCGGAAAACGAACGCTTCAACAGCGCAGCCATACGGCTGAAGGACTCCCGGTCCGTATCCAGGGCATCGGGAAGGTCACCCAGGGCGCGAATGTGGGCACTCAACTCGCGTCCGGCGGCCTGCCGCTGTTCGGCCAAATCTTCGAGAAAGGTCGTGAGAGCTGCATCCTGCGCCCACTCGGCTGCATCACGGTCGTGCAGGCTGGCGTCATTACAGCGGACCAGCAGTTCGTTCAACTCCACAAGCCTCTCATCGCGCACCACGCTCATGAATCGCCCTCCGGCACAAAAACCTCAATGGCTTCGGTCACCACCCGGAACCGCGTCGGCGTATGCGTGATCAATTCTCCATCAGCCGCAACCGGCAGAGGCGGTGATGTACTGATGCGGATCTCCCGCCCGTCATCGCGCAAGGCGGCACCGCCCGGCTGCGTACCGCGCCATATACCGGAAGCGGTTCGGGGGAGCCGCCACCACGGCTGCGGGCGGATACCGTAGAGATGAAAAACGCCATCAGCCACATCGGCTTCCGCGTGAATCAATATGCCCCCGCCGTGACGTCTGCCGTTACCCACCACCAGGTGCATCAGGTACTCTTGCCGCTGCCGCCCGTCGCAGACAATTTCAGCCAGGAAAGGCTGGTTGTGTTTCCAGGCGCGACGCAGTGCACGCAGGTAACCGACTACCCCCCAGCGCCGCTTTTCCTTGGGCGTCAGTTCCAAATCCACGGAAGTTCCGAGGCCGATGTTGGCGGCGTTGAAAAACGCAACGCCGTTGGCCTCGCCGTAATCGATGCGCTTGGTTACCCCCCGCGCGATCACCTCGGCGGCTTCGACAAGGTCGTTGGGGATATTCAGCGAGTGGGCCAGATCATTGGCCGTTCCCAGCGGCAGGATTCCAACCGGGCGCCCGCAACGCGCCAATGCCGCGCCCAATTGGTTGAACGTGCCGTCACCGCCGCCCACCACGATCACATCGGCCATTGCGCAATACCGACGCAGGAGCAGTACGCCCTCGGCCGGCGTAACGGGAGCTACCTCCCGCACGGTAAAGCCGCGAGACGAAAGCCGTTCGGCGACGGCATCCAGGCCGGCGCCCCCGTAACGACTGTGGCGATTGACCAGTAGCAGAAGAGAAGGCACTGAGGTTTCCAGGCTGTGTCCACAGGTGAGTCCAGGGGCTTCCGATCAGCTTAGCAGCCTGTCCGGGATCCGCTTTTCCGTACTTGAGCGTGACTCCTACCGGCCACCGCAGGCGCTCCCCAGCGAAAAAACCGACTCTCCCCTGTTACAATACGGTACCGTTTTGCACCGAGGTGGGTCATGCAGGATTACAAGCGCGAATTCATCGAATTCGCTTTGGCGAGCGATGTGCTCCGTTTTGGCGAATTCACCCTGAAGTCGGGTCGGCTGAGCCCGTATTTCTTTAATGCCGGCCTATTCAACAGCGGCGCCAAACTGGCCCAGCTGGGTCGCTTCTATGCCGCGGCGATCCAGGATGCCGGCATCGATTTCGACGTCCTCTTCGGCCCGGCCTATAAGGGCATTCCGCTGGCCGGGGCGGCTGCGATTGCCTTGGCGGACCATCATGGTCGCGATGTGCCCTTCAGCTTCAACCGTAAAGAGGTAAAGGAGCACGGCGAGGGGGGGAATATCGTCGGAGCCCCACTTGCCGGCGGCGTGCTGATCGTTGATGACGTGATCACTGCCGGGACTGCGGTGGGCGAATCCATGGCACTCATCGAAGCGGCGGGGGCGAAAGCCGCCGGCGTGGTGATCGCGCTGGATCGCCAGGAGCGGGGCAAAGGGGAGCGCTCCGCCATCCAGGAGGTGAAAGCGAAATACCGGATCCCGGTCGTTAGCATCATCACCCTCGATGATCTGGCCCGGTTCCTCCAACACAATGATCAGTTCAAGCCGCACCTCGAAAAGATGCGGGCATACCGTGACCGCTACGGTACTACCTGACGCCAGGAGACCACCACCCCGGGCTCTTGAAACGTTTGCGAAACAGCAAACCCAGGGTAAACGCATACTTCCATTTTTGATGCCGGCGAGCGAACCAAGTCCTTGATAGCAGGTACGCTGTGAATACGACCTGCAGGGATGTAGGAAGTGTACGCTCGACGGCGGCATCCCTCGGCAAGTGTGCTCCTGCATTGTCTAACACCGCCATCCCCGGCGGCGTGCTGCCGACGACCTGCTATCAAGGACTTACACCCTCGCTTCAAACTAGCAGCCTGTCGGACTCAGGATGCTAGGCGGTTGCCCTGACAGCAAAACCATGGCTGCAGGCAACGGAAGCCTTGCGGCGGTATAATGGCCCTGATCGCCTAACAGGAAGGAGAGTACCCGTGATCCCGAAAAGCCTTACCCTCCTCGCCGTCGGGCTGCTCCTGGCGGTAGTTCAGCCGGCAGCGGCCATCGAATGCTGGACCAACAGCGATGGCTTCCGCGAATGCGGCAATACGGTGCCGCCGGAATATGCCCAGGGCCGGGTAAATACGTTAAACAACCGCGGCCTGACGGTGGAGGTGAAGGAGCGCGCCAGGACCCGGGAGGAGTTGTCCGAAGAGCGTCAGCGAAACGCCGAAGAGGAGCGCCTCCGCGCCAGCGAAGAGGTGCGTCGAAAAACGCAGGAAAACCACGATCGCGTATTACTGTCGACCTTTACCACCGAGGAGGAGCTGATGGCTTCGGGGGAACGCAAGGCGTCGGCAATCGAAGCCACGATCGAGGTGACCGAGCGCTCCATCGACAGCATACGGAAATCCTTGCAGAAACACGAAGAACGCGCCACCCGCCTCGGACAAGCGGACCGGCCGGTCCCGGATGATCTGCAAAAGGACATCGCCAGCCTGAAAAGACAGATCGTCGATAAACAGGTGTACGTGAACAGCAAAAAAGAGGAAAAGACGGCTCTCAAGAAGCAGAACCGGGAAGACCTGGAGCGGTTCCGTTATCTGAAAAGCCGGAGGCGGTAAGGGAAAACATGATTTTCATCGCAGAGGCGCGGCGTTCGCAGAGGTACACCCGGGCTTTTACAACCTGAGTCACTCAGCAAATCCTGCCCTCTGCGGTGAAGTCATCGTCTTTGGCTCAACAGCCGTCACCGATCCAGGGCCATGGCCGGCTCGAGCAGGGCCGCGCGCAACAGTTCCCACTGCTGATCCCAGTGTTCCAGGGGCGAACGGGTAAAGCCCGAACGCACGAACTGATTCATGCGCCCCTCCGCCGTGGCGAGGAGCAGGTTGGCGACCGCCGGAACCGGCAGGTCCGTGGCGGTATCCCCAGTCGCCTGACCTTCGCGTAGTGCCTGTTTGAACTGGGTCTCGATCCGATCGAAAAACTGACCGACACGGGTGCGCAGCCGCTCCGTTTCGCCGGTCAGCGCGTCACCCATGAGAATGCGGGTGATGCCGGGATTGCGATCGGAAAATCCCAACAGCACGAGCAGGATCTTTTCGCAGCGGTTCGTGACCTGACGCTCGTCAGCCACGATACGGTTGATCAGCCCGAACACCGACTCTTCGATAAACTCGATCAGTCCCTCGTAGATCTTGGCCTTGCTGGGAAAATGCCGATACAGGGCCGCCTCGGATACTCCCACGGCGCGGGCGAGCGCCGCCGTGGTGATGCGTGCGCCGGGACTGGTCTCCAGCTCCAGGGCGAGCGCCTCGAGGATCTGCTGCCGCCGTGGCGGTTTGTTGTTCTCGTTGTTCATACGCCCACTCCCCTTTAACCGTTTTCAATCAACGTACCAACACCGGCATCCGTGAATATCTCCAGAAGCAGGGCGTGGGGCACGCGCCCGTCGATGATATGGGCCGTCCGTACACCGGACTGTACCGCCTCCAGTGCACAGCGGATCTTGGGTAGCATGCCGCCATGGACCGTGCCATCGGCGATCAATTCGTCGACGCGAGTGGATGAAAGGCCGGTGAGCACCTCGCCCTCCTTGTCCAGCAGTCCGGCGATATTGGTCAGCAGTATCAGCTTTTCGGCATCCAGACCCTCGGCCAACTTGCCGGCAACCACGTCGGCATTGATGTTATAGGACTGTCCATCACGGCCCACGCCGATCGGTGCCACCACGGGAATAAAGTCGCCGTGAATCAGCATGTCGACCACTTCGGCATTGATATGCTCCACCTCTCCCACATGGCCGATATCGATGATTTCGGGCGTATTCATCTCCGGCGCGCTGCGCGTGAAGGTCATCTTGCGGGCATGTATCAGGTCCCCGTCCTTGCCGGTTAGCCCCACGGCACGGCCGCCGTTGCGGTTAATCAGCGAGACAATCTCCTTGTTGACCAGACCACCGAGAACCATCTCCACTACATCCATGGTCTCCGAATCGGTTACGCGCATGCCTTCGACAAACCGGCTCTCCTTGCCGATACGATCCAGCAGCTCGCCAATCTGCGGACCTCCGCCATGCACGACGACTGGATTCATGCCCACCAGCTTCATCAATACCACGTCCCGGGCGAAGCCGGTCTTCAGGGCGTCATCCACCATGGCATTGCCGCCATATTTGATTACCAGGGTTTTTCCCGAGAAGCGGCGAATGTAGGGTAGCGCTTCGCTTAGTACCTTGGCGCTATTAAGGGCTGCGTCACGATCTTGAGTCATGGCCTAACACTATGGTTTGTTGTCAAAACGGTAGTTTGATGTCGGGTTGCACATCCCGCATCACCCGCCGGAATCGGGCCTGGATGCGTTTCAGCCCCGAAACGTCATCCGCTTCGAAGCGCAACACCAGACTCGGGGTGGTATTGGAGCGGCGAACCAGCCCCCAACCATCGGTAAAGTCGGCCCGCACACCGTCAATCGTGGTCAGATACGCATCACCTAACATTCCGCTTCGCTCCGAGAAGGCGTCCATAAAGCGTTGCGGCTCGCCCTCCGCCATCTCCACCCGCAATTCCGGCGTATTAATGGCATCGGGCAGTGCGGCAAACACCTCCGAGGGCGATCGGATATCGGCAGTCAGGATCTCCGCCAGCCGGGCTGCGCTATAAAGGGCATCGTCAAAACCGTACCAGCGCTCGGCGAAAAAGAAGTGTCCGCTCATCTCTCCCGCAAGGGGGGCGGCGGTTGCTTTCAGGCGCGCCTTCAGCAACGAGTGCCCGGTGAGCCACATCTCCGGCGTGCCGCCGGCGGTCCTGATTGCCTCGCCCAACCGGCCGCTGCATTTCACGTCGTAGATAATCTTCGCACCCGGACGGCGCGAGAGCACATCGCGGGCAAAGAGAATCATCAACCTATCGGGCCAGACCGGTTTGCCTTCCCGGGTCACCACGCCCAAACGGTCGCCATCCCCATCGAAGGCGAAGCCCACATGGGCACCGGACCGGGCCACCGTTCGGGCGAGATCTACAAGGTTCTCCGGCTGGCTGGGGTCGGGGTGGTGGTTGGGAAAGCGGCCGTCCACCTCACAGAACAGCTCCACCACCTCGCAACCGAGACGCCTCAGCAACTCCGGAGCCAACAGCCCGGCCGCCCCATTACCGCAATCGACCACCACCTTCAGGCGCCGCTTGAGTCGGACATCGGAGACGATCCGCTGCAGATATGCTTCGGACACCGCGACGACGCGGCGCCCGCCGCGCCCCTTGGCCAGGCGGTTTTCTCTGAAACGCCGGCGCAGACCGGTTATGGCGTCACCCGAGAGGGTCTCTCCCCCGACCATCATTTTCAGCCCGTTGTAGTCGGGCGGATTGTGGCTACCCGTCACCATCACACCATTTCCGTCGGTGCGGGTATGGGCTGCGAAATAGAGCACGGGCGTCGGTATACAGCCGAGGTCCAGCACTTCGAGACCGGTCGCCTGCAGCCCGGCGGCCATGGCCTCCATCAGCCTCGGCCCGGAGAGACGACCGTCACGTCCGAGTGTAATGCGCGTTGCACCGCGTTCGCGGGCTTCGCTGCCCAGGGCACGGCCTATGGCCTCGACCTGCGGCGCATCGAATCCTTCGCCCACCAACCCGCGAACGTCATAGGTGCGGAAAATCGTCTCCGGAAGTACAAGGGTCATAATTGAGTGTTTCCCATCCTGGAACGATGACCTTGCCGAGATCGCCTGAACGCCGACCCACTGACACTCGCCGCAGAGGGCACGGTGGTTCGCAGGAAAGACTTCAGGGTTGAGATCGCTCTCTTTTCACCTGTTTCCATAGAAGGAACTCCGCGAAACTCGGCGCACTCAGCGCCTCTGCCGTGCAATGTGGTAATCCATGCGCGGAGACGACACCCGGAGCCATGCACACCAGTCCGGACGAGGTCTCGTTACCGGGTCCCGGTGTGACCGAAACCGCCGACCCCGCGGGCGCTTTCGTGAAACTCGTCCACGACCGAAAACTGCACCTGGGCAACGGGGACAAAGACCATTTGCGCGATCCGTTCACCGATTTGGATGGTAAAAGATTGATTTCCCCGATTCCAACACGACACATAGACCTGTCCCTGGTAATCGGAATCGATGAGTCCGACCAGGTTGCCCAGTACGATGCCATGCTTGTGACCAAGCCCGGAACGCGGCAGTAATACGGCCGCGAGCGTCGGGTCCCCGATATGGATCGCAAGGCCCGTCGGAATCAGGTGCGTCTCTCCGGGCGCAAGACTCAGCGGCTCTTCCAAACAGGCACGCAGATCCAGGCCCGCCGAACCGTCGGTCGCATAGTGAGGCATGGGGATGGCATCCCCCAACCGCTCGTCCAGAATCTTGAATTCGATGTTTCTCATACCTTCTCCCCATTCGGCATACGCGCCCTCACCCGGTCCAGCAGCCGGTGTGCCAGCTCCGATTTGCGCATGGGAGGAAGCGCGTCGTCGCCCCCCTCCCAAAAGACGTGAAGCGCATTATAGTCACTGTTGAAACCACCCCCTTCGGCCCGTTCGCCCACCCGGTTGGCGGCGATCAGGTCGAGGCGCTTGTTGCGCAGCTTATTACGGGCATTGACCGCCAGATCTTCCGTTTCCGCCGCAAATCCCACCGTAAACGGTCGTTCGGCGAGCCTGGCGACGGCGACCAGGATATCGGGGTTCCGCTCCAGTTCCAGGACGAACCGCGCCTCGTTTTTTTTGATCTTTTCCGCGGCCGGCAACCTGGGCCGGTAGTCGGCCACCGCCGCACAGCCGATGAAGAGCTCACCGGGGGCGGCCAGCACGGCCTTCAGCATCTGCTCGGCGCTCTCCACGTCGATGCGCTCCACCCCCACGGGTGTGGCCAGTGCCACCGGGCCGGCCACCAGCCGTACCCGGGCACCGCGTGTGCTTGCAGCGGCGGCCAGGGCGAATCCCATTTTCCCCGAACTGTGGTTCGACAGGAACCGCACCGGGTCCAGCGCTTCCCGGGTGGGACCGGCAGTGATGGTCACCGCGACCCCGTCGAAATCCCGGGGACGAAGGAGGCCCGCCAGCTCCTCGACCAGCGACTCCGGCTCCAGCATGCGCCCCGGTCCGGTCTCGCCACAGGCCTGTTCGCCCTGCGCCGGTCCCAACCGATGGATACCGCGTGAGGCCAGGCGGGCCATGTTGTCCACCGTTGCAGGCGCCGCCCACATCTGCCGGTTCATTGCCGGGGCCACCACTAGCGGAGCTTCGGTGGCCAGGCAGAGGGTAGCCAGCAGGTCGTCCGCCATCCCGGTCGCCAGCCGGGCGAGAAAATCGGCGCTGGCGGGGGCCACCAGGACCAGATCGGCCCAGCGCGCCAGCTCGATATGCCCCATCGCCGCCTCATGGGCCGGGTCGAAGAGCTCGCTTCGAACCGGATGGCCGGAAAGCGCCTGGAGGGTCATGGGGGCAATGAACTGACCCGCAGCAGGCGTCATCACCACCTGTACATCGGCCCCGGCGCGGCGCAGCTCCCGTACCAGTTCGGCACTCTTGTAGGCAGCGATACCACCCGTCACGCCGAGCAAAACCCGTTTGTCAGTAAGCGCTTGCATATCCTCGATAGTCTATCACCAGTAGCGAGTGGCTAGTAGCGAGTAGCGAGTGGCGAGTGGCGAGTGGCGAGTGGCGAGTGGCGAGTGGCTAGCAGCGAGTGGCTAGTAGCGAGTAGCGAGTGGCGAGTGGCGAGTAGCGAGTAGCGAGTAGCGAGTGGCTAGGGACGAGGGATGAGCGAATGGCGAGATTCGAGATTCGAGAGGCGAGAGGCGAGAGACGAGAGACGAGAGACGAGAGACGAGAGACGAGAGACGAGAGACGAGACGTATAGCCTAGTCACTTGTCACTTGTCACTTGTCACTTGTCACTTGTCACTTGTCACTTGTCACTAGCCACTAGCCACTCGCTACTAGCCACTAGCCACTGAACAGCGATAGAATCGAGATGATTTTCGACACGGAGGTTTGCAGATGGCGATCACGGACTGGCCGGCTACCGAGCGGCCGCGAGAGAAGCTTCTGGAACGAGGCGCCGATAGCCTGTCGGATGCCGAACTGCTAGCGATTTTCCTGCGCACGGGCGTGCCGGGCAAGACTGCCGTGGACCTGGCCCGCGATTTATTGAGCCGCTTCGGCGGCCTGCGCCCGTTGCTGGAGGCGGATCGGGAAGGCTTCTGCGAGGCCCGGGGGTTGGGCGAAGCGAAATTCGTGCAACTTCAGGCGACGCTCGAGATCAGCCGTCGCCATTTGATGACGGCGCTTCGACGCGGGGATGCCCTCACCAGCCCCGATGCCACCCGACGCTACCTGGCGGCGCGGCTGCGAGGTGAAGGCCGGGAAGTCTTTGCCTGCCTGTTCCTCGATAATCGTCATCGGGTATTGGCCTATGAAGAGCTCTTCTTCGGTACCGTGGATGGTGCAACGGTACATCCCCGCGAGGTCGTCAAACGCACCCTTAGCCACAACGCCGCCGCCCTCATACTCGCTCACAACCACCCCTCGGGGGTTGCCGAACCCAGCCGTGCGGACGAACACATCACCGGCCGCCTCAAGGAGGCCCTGGCCCTCATCGATGTCCGGGTACTCGATCACCTGATCATCGGCGATGGCCAGATCACCTCCCTCGCGGAACGGGGGATGCTTTAGCGAAAGACCCCGGAGCGCACAGGATTCAAAGGGCGTAGAAACGGGATCAATGACCGGGAGGCGCGGTGTGACCCCATTCCAACGGCCTCCATGGCAACCGGCCCGCCATCGATATAACCCGTTGAACTTACGAACGTTTCCAATCTCTGTGGCCACCGAGGTTGGAAATTCCCTTTCAGCTTTCACTTGTGACTCGAAACGCTTTCTGCTATAAAGTCCGGCTTTCTGCCTTCGGGCAGACGAATTTGGAAATTGGAGGCGGAATCATGTCCAGGGTATGCCAGGTAACGGGCAAACGTCCGATCACCGGTAATAATGTTTCGCACGCCAACAACAAGACCAAGCGCCGTTTCCTGCCGAACCTGCATTCCCACCGGTTCTGGGTGGAGGGCGAGAAGCGCTGGGTCAAGCTGCGGGTCAGCAGCAATGGCATGCGTATTATCGATAAGAAAGGCATCGACACCGTTCTCGCGGAGATTCGTGCCCGCGGCGAAAAGGTGTAAGGAGGATCGGTCATGGCTAAGGGTATACGCGAAAAGATCCGGTTGGTCTCCAGTGCCGGAACCGGTCACTTTTATACGACAGACAAAAATAAGCGCAACATGCCGGAGAAGATGCAGATCAAGAAATTTGATCCGGTGGTTCGCAAGCACGTGATGTACAAGGAAGCGAAGATCAAGTAACTGACGCCTCCTTGGTACCACATGTTCAAAAACCCGGTCCCGGCCGGGTTTTTTATTGCCCGCCGTTCGACGCCGGGGCTCCCGGACGGCCAATAACCAAGGGGCGCGGGGCAAAAACCGATCGTTCCTTTCCCCGAGCCCCCGTGGTCGCTTAGCTCAGTCGCCGGTGGTCAGCCGCGCAATCCGAAGGGATCGTTCGGGTCGATCCCTTCCTTGAACGGCCGCTTGCGGTCATGGTGCGTCAGCTGATACACCCGTCCGATCCACTTGTTGATGATTGCCTCGGCAGTATCATGCCAGGTGTTGTCCAGATAGCCGGCGATCAGTTTCTCCGGAAACTCGGGGGTCGGCTCGCCCCGTTCACGAGCGCGGCACACCCGCAAGCGGTGCTCATCGAGAATGGCCTCTGCCTGGGGCGTGAAATAGTTATCGATGGATGATGGGTAGTCATTGCACTTCCCGGCGCCAAACAGCGTCACCTCCCGTTTGTACTCCTTCAGCAGGCTGATGACGTCGTACTCCGGATGGCCCTGGAAAAACACCAGCCGGAAGAGATCTTCACTGGTCGCCAAATGCACTCCGGCCTCCTTACTCTCGGCCAGCACCCGACAGCCCGCCGATTCGAACTGCTCCCGTTCGATTCCGTTAAAACGGGAGTGAGGCACATCGAAGCGGGTGTTAACGCCCGCAACGAGCGGATGCGGTCCGGACACCCGATGTGAGTAGACACCCCAGCGCTTGAAGCCCAGCGGCCGGCGCTTCTGACCATAGCGGAACTCCATGACAGCGTGAGTCGTCAGGCATGAGCAGAGGGTCGAGGTGACATTGTCATAGGCCCAGTCGATGACCTCGATGAGCGGCTTCCAGAAGGGCTGTTTCGACAGCTCCGGTCCCTGCACGTTGGCGCCGGTGATAATCAGGGCATCAAGCCCCTCGCTCATCAGGTCCTCGAATCGCTCGTAGTAACGCTCGATGTGTCCGGCCGCATCAGGCCCCCGCTCGAGCTCCTTCAGAGTGAAGGGGTGCATATAGAACTGGGCGATCTGGTTCGCCTCGCCGACCAGCCGGAAGAACTGGCGCTCGGTGGCGGCAAGGGCCGCATCGGGCATCATGTTGAGCAGTCCCACATGCAGTTCGCGAATATCCTGATGCACGGCCACCTCGCGCTCGAGGACGTTCTGTCCCTCCTGGCGGAGGCGGCTGAAGGCAGGGAGTTCGGTATTGGCGACCAGCGGCATCGGTTCGGTTACCTCGAAAACAAAGGGTTACGACTGACGGGCAATGGCGGTCTCGATGAGCGCCAGGAAATCCGCCTCACTCTTCACCTGCCACAGTTCGTTGGTAGTCACGGTATAACCGTAGCTGTCGGCCATCGCCCGATAACGTGGGATACGGGAGTAGAACAGGCGCGGAAACACCCAGCGGACGAAATCATCCGGGTCGATCTGCGCCACATACTCCAACCTGCGCTCACTCCTATAGATGGCGAGTTGTTCATCCAGAAAGGCCTCACGATAGTAGAGCGGCTTCGGATCCGAGGCGGCCCGTCCGATGAGCTCCTGTTCATCTTTTTCCGTAGCCTGGATGTAGAGCAGCAGGGTTTCCCGCTCCAGTACCTTCGTCACCTCGGGATCATCCAACTCGCAAACGCTGCCACCGGCATCGTTGACGAAATGACGATAACCATAAATACTCTGAGCCTTCTCGATGAAGGCGGGCACATCCTTGAGAGCCGCCACCTCGGCCTGGTGGTGCAATCCCTGACGGCGTTTAAACTCCTGCAGGGATAATCCGCCTTTCTCAGGATTACCGATTTTGCCCATGAAACTGGCGACCGGCTTCAGATGGTCGACGGTAATATTGTTGCGGATATAGATGGAATCCGACCGCAGCAGATCACGAAGAAACGGCACCTGCATCGCCTGCTGCTTGATGTTGTCCAGGATTGGCTCGTCCAGGTAGCGGGTACCGATACGGTAATCGGCGGAATAGTGAAACCAGCTGCCCTGCAGCAGAATGTTTGAGAGGCGGGTTTTGCCCACGCCCGACATTCCCAGCAGGGTGATACGCTTGGTTTCCCAGTTTCGAAATTGCTCGGCACTCAGCTTCACGACAGATGCTCCAGCAGAAGACCCGGGGAATTGTAAAGCAAGGACTTCACACCTGTCAGGCAAGCGAATGCCCCGGCTTGATTTCTTGGCCCATTTACCCGACTTATCCGCCATTATGTCTGTGTTTGTCCCTGCATGCGATAAGGATGCAGGGCTCCTGGACGCCACCCGGTTATCGGTTTGGTACATCTTCGCGCAGGGTGAATGGAAAGCAGTCATCGCGTCCGGCACCGAATGACGGCAGTCGTTGGCGCAATTCTGGCGCACTCCCCGGCACCGATCACGGCTGGCGAACGTCGCGGGTCAGCCGATCGGAACCACAGATCGAGAAGGTCGACCTGTCGGCCGTGGCGCGGGAAACCGGGACACTGCTGCAGCCGATGAATCCGGACAGGAGTGTCGATTTCGTCGTCGAAAAGGGGCCCACTGCCGCGGCCGATGCCAACCTGCTGAGGGTGGTCATGGAAAGTCTGCTCGGTAACGCCTGGAAGTTCACCTCAGGACGTGGCCTCGCACACTTCCGGTTCGGCGTAACGGAGTTCGCGGGCGAATCCGCCTTACTATGTCCGTGACAATGGGGCGAGTTTCAGAATGGCCCAGGCCGGCCGCCTCTTTGTTGCCTTCGAGCGGCGGCATGCGCAGCGCGAATTCTCGGTCACGGTATCGGCCTGGCCACCATCTCCCGCGTCATCCAGCGGCGCGGCGGACGTAGCTGGGCGGAAGCGCACCCGACCGGGGCGCCACCTTTTATTTTACCTTTCCACCTTGGGCGAGTGAACGGAGCTACTCCGCATCAGGATAGCCACAGGGTTCCACAGGAGAGTTCTCCTGCCAGTAGGTCGGTCTTCAGACCGACCGCCTGGCGGAGGAAGGATGCACGACGGGCTTTAGCCCGACCTACACCGCCGTCACAAGACATCAACCGCTCCTAGCCGGGCGTCCAGCCCTTCCCTTGAACGATGAGCACGTCGCACGGGGCGCTTGCCGCCACATGGTCCACCGTAGTGCCCAACCGGCCGGGATTGCCCAGAGCGCCCAGCACCACGACGTCGGCCTGCTGTTCGTCGAGGTATTCGATAATACCCCGTCGTGCCGAGTAGCTGGTGAGCGTCACATGGCGTTCTGCATCACTCAGGTGTACCCGTTCAGCCCAATCCGCCAGCCGTTTTTCGGCCTTTTTCCTGATGTAGGACTCGGGGTCGTCCCGCTCCTCCATGAGGCCGGCCACTTCTCCCGGCAGATACTCGACCACATGCAGCAGCGTCACACGCCCACCAGAGCAGCGTGCCTGGTCTGCGACGCGCTCCGCTGCCGTATCGGCTGCTTCGGTCAGGTCGGTGGCGAAAACGATATGACGATATCCCGCCATGGCTGGTCTCCGTTTTATGGTGTCCTTAAGAGACAAGATTAGGCCATTGGCGGGGCAGGGAGCTTCCGTTGTTGAGAAATATGCGATGCGGAGCCTTCGCGGGTCGCTGCTCCTGCCTCCAACCGGGCTCCGCGACCTGTAGGAGCGGCGGAAGCCGCGAGAACCACATCAGTGATTCGGGATTGCCAGCGGGTCGTGTTCATAGCGATGGCCTATTGTTTATCGGGAGGGCTAATGTTTTTTCTGGCGTTCTGTTGCGCCTTTGCTACCGGGACCCCATGGGACGCATCGAACGTTTTTCTCCCAATACAATCGGCCGGGATTTCGTTGCCGGCGACGTTCATGGCCAGTTTCATCTGCTGTCAGAGCAGCTCGATCGGTTCGCTTTCGATAGTCGGAACGATCGGCTGTTCTGTGTCGGCGACCTTATTGATCGCGGGAGGGATTCCCAGGCAGCCGTACGGTGGCTGGAGTATTCCTGGTTTCACTGCGTACGCGGCAATCATGAACAGATGGCGCTGGACGCCCAGTCGGACAGTAACGTCCGTTTCACCTGGATGTTGAACGGTGGTGAATGGTGGGACGACACCCCGTCACCGATCCGCCGGAAACTGCTGTCTCTGCTGGATGCACTCCCGATCGCCATCGTGATCGAGACAGCGCATGCCCCTGTCGGGATCGTTCACGCCGATCTGCCTCCCGAAACGCGCTGGAGTGATTTCCTGGACCAGGTGGAAAGAGGCGACCGCAATGCCATCAACACCGCTCTCTGGAGCCGCCGTCGTGTCTACAACCGTAACAATACCGGTGTTCCGGGCGCAGCCGAAATCTATTGCGGCCACACCATCGTTGATGTGCCGCTCACCCTCGGCAATGTCCACTTTATCGACACCGGAGCGTATACCACCGGGAGGCTGACCGTGGTTCGCCTGTGAGGCAGGCGCGATACAAGTAGGGCCGAAAGACCCCTTTTGCTGCCGGGATACAGGTAGCGCCCGGATACCATGCGCCTCTCCCGCGTCGGGTCGAGATGCGGCCGTTATCTCGACGATTTTATGGTCCTATATCGCTGTTCAACCCATGTTTGGGGCGTAGACTGACCGGCGTGTTACCATCTCGATCCGTTTTTCCAGCCGAAAGAACCATGTCCGATACACCCTGTTCCGGCCCCGTGCGACTGCACTTTCCCCAAGCCGAAAGCCGCCAGGACTGGCTGGCGCCCCTGCTTGACGCCTATCATGCGACCGACCGGGGCGTAGATGAGGCCATCCGCCGGGAGCAGCGTCAGGGACGGACCCTGGCCTGCGGCAAGGGTTGCGGCAGCTGCTGCGAGACCCACACCACCATCCCGGTCTACCCCCTGGAGCTGGTCGGGCTGTACTGGTATGCCACCGAGCAAATGGAACGTGAGATCCGGGAGCGGTTGCGTGTTTCACTGCGCGCCTTTGAGACGGAAGCTTCGTGTCCGTTCCTGCTGGACGGACAGTGTGCCGTGCACCCCATGCGGCCCATGGCGTGCCGCCAGTTCAACGTATTCGGGCAATCGTGCGCAAAAGGCGAAGATGCCTATCACACGCGACGGGGGGATGTGCTCACCCCGATCCGCCGCTATCAGGATGAAGCCTTCTTCCATCTGCTGCCGTTTCACGGCGTGAAATCCAAGGCCGAACGACGCCGGGCGATCAAAAAGGGAACCGTTCACGCCCTGGCAAAGGTGCTGCAGGAACTCGACTGGGGCCGGCTGGCCGATCGCATGGATGCCTTTGATCAAGGATGAGGGTCAGCAGTCGAACAGGGTGCTAGTGTACTGTTGCATGCTTGGCGGTGCTTTCAGCGAGCCGCTGGCCGGCCAGATGCAAGGCGCGCTTGCG
>NZ_JAENYR010000120.1 GCF_016841685.1 Thiohalomonas denitrificans | reverse complement strand
TCGCCGGGGCTCCTCGTAATGACAGCGGGGGCAAGTTCTTCAGGAGGAGCCCCAGTGGCGCGGCAATCTCGCTGTTTTAGACAACAGATTACTTCGTCGTTTAGGCTCCTCGTAATGACAGCGGGGGCAAGTAGTTCAGGAGAGTACCACTTGCCGCTGTTCTCGGTGGCCTCTGTGGTTAAACAGGATTCAATCAGGCCTCTTCCTCACCCCGGGCCCAGAAAAGGCGGTTGGGGTGGTGCTGTCCCATTCCCAGTCGGTAGCCGTGCTTGAGGCTCTCCCAGGTGTACTCCTGGGCCTCGTGTACGGCGACAAACGGCTCGACCCCTTGTGCGAGCAGGCCGGCGATCGAGGAGGCGAGGGTGCAGCCGCTGCCATGGTAGCTGTGCGGCAGGCGCTCCCAGGTGAAGGTCTCCAGGTGGCGCATGCTGCCGTAGAAGCGGTTTTCGACATGGGGGCTGTTTTCGTGGGCTCCGGTGATGAGCACAAAATTGCAACCCATGGAGAGTAGTTCCTGACCACAGGCATCCAGGGTGTCGGCTTCGGTAGCGAAAAGGCGCGCCTCGTGGCTGTTGGGGGTAAGGATGGTGGTGAGTGGAAACAGTAACGAGACCATGGCCTCGCGCATGGCGGCATCCGACAGGCCGGTTCCGCCGCCTGCGGCGATAATCGGGTCGAGGACCACCGGCACCTGCGGATAGTCGGTCAGCAGCGTATGAATCGCCTCGATGTTCTCGATGCTGCCGAGCATCCCCAGCTTGAAGGCGGCCACGGGCATGTCTTCGAGCACCGCCCGCGCCTGCTCGATGACCAGGGTGGGAGCGACTTCGTCGAAAGTCACCACGTTGCGGGTGTCCTGGACCGTCAGCGCCGTGATAACCGGTGCCGCGTGGCACCCCATGCTGGCGATGGTCTCGATATCCGCCTGGATACCGGCGCCGCCCGTGGGATCGTTGCCGGCAAAAGTCATGACGACGGGGATTCTCTGCTGAGCCATGGTTTTCCTCCGGTTACAGCGTACCTGCCTGTGCAGCAATAAAGGCGGTCTTCGCCGAAAGCTCCAGGGAACAGGTCCACTTGTAGGCCAAATTCATGGTCTCCGCCTGAGCATAGACACCATGCCCTCGAACCACCGCAACACGGTGTTCGGCAAGCGTCTCGGCAACTCTGTCCGGCGCTTCCTTCAGGTAATTTTCGTACGGGATAGTGATGACCGGGACGCTGCCGAAATAGTAATTCCCTTCGAAATCGGGCGGAACGAAATCGACACCGTTCATGGTGAGCGCCACCGTGTAGGCGCCGTGGCTGTGCAGTAGTGCTCCTGCCGAGGAGTTGGACTGGTATACCAATTGATGGAGTCGGGCGTCCAGAGAGGCGCCCTCTCCGAGTGGCCCCTGCCTTGCGCAGTGAATCAACTCCTGCGGCTCCAGCGTATCGGCACACGCTCCGGTCGGCGTGACCCAGAAGTGCTCACCATCGGCGATGGAGGCATTGCCGCTGTGGGAATCGTTATAACCGTACTGGCGCAGCCAGCGGTAATAACGGATCAGCTCATCTCGTGAATCCAAGGCGTCCTCTCCGGTTGGCATTCGTGATGATTATACGGGATGAGGCTTCCGGGTTGGGTAGTGGTGTTGCGGTGGGAAGCGAAACGTCGAGATACGTGAAAAAAAGGTCGCCATCAGGAAAGCCCCGGTGGCGACAGGCCTGCCTGTCACGTTAGAAGTCGAGTTTCACCCCGGCCATCACGCTGAAAGGCTTGTTGGGGCGAGCCCCGTCGGGAGCGCGGGAGACGATCTTCTGTGCGTCGAAGACATTCTCCACCTTCAGGAACAGCTCGGTGTCTTTCTGGAGCTGGTAGCGGCTGATGTAGTCGACCGCGAACAGTGAATCCGTCTCCTGCCGCGGTGCATTGCTGCGATTGCACGACCGTTGTGCGGGCGGCGTTGGCATACCGCACCCCGCTGCTCTCCCCATCCTCGTAGCGCAATGCAAGATTGACGTCGAGCGTCTCGTTCACCTGCCAGTCATCCGTGATCCAGAGGGAGATGGCCTCATGGGGTAAAATGCTAAACGAGAACGATAATGATTTTCAATTCCTTGACGAGGCCCGAGTGACACCTTATCGTTCAGCCACGTTTACAGAAGCCTTTTATCAGGAAGGTAACGCAGAGGTTAGGGATGGATTTTATTCGCATGTCAGTCTGACGGCATTTACGGGCAGTCCGCTTCTGCGAACCAATCCCCGGCGGTATTCACGCTTGAATCCGAGGGAACATAATCCTGTCGTTTTCGTTGGAACCTAAACAATCAAGGTTGATAAAGATGAGTCGGCATGTTTTTGAAAAGATCGCCCTGGTCGCGGCGATAAGTGCCACGTGGGGTATGGCACAGGCACAGGAGTCGGAACTCCGGGATACAGTGCGCTACCTGGAAGGGCGCGTTCAGGTCCTGGAAGAGGAGAAGGTGGTTCGGGAAGAGGCCGTCAAGGCGGCCAGCCCGATCAATTTCGGTGCCCTGATCGAGGTGGAAGGCGCCAGCGGCGAGGATCATGAAGGCGCGGACAGTAGCGATGTGGTTCTGGCCACTGTCGAACTGGTCGCGGAAGCCCGGATCAACGACTGGACCCACGCCCAGGTTGTGTATCTCTTCGAGGAGGGCGACACCGAACCCGGCGAGATCGACCAGGCCATACTGACTTTCGGCAATCCCGAGCGTTCGCCGTTCTATCTCTCCGGCGGGCGTATGTACGTGCCGTTCGGCGTCTTCGAGAGCGGAATGGTCTCCGATCCCCTGACACTGGAACTCGGCGAGACCCGGGAGTCGGCGCTGCAGGTCGGCTTTGAAACCGGCGGTCTCTACGGCGCGGCCTATGCCTTCAACGGCGACTCGCAAGAGGTCGGTGACGATGCCGATTCCATCGATCAGTTCGGTGCCAACCTGGGTTGGGCCATGGAGCGCGACGGCTACCTCCTGGATGTCGGCCTGGGCTACATCAGCTCCATTGCCGACTCGGATGGCGTGAGCGGAGCTCTCGACGAAAACGGAGACATCGGAAACCTGCAGGATGCGGTGCCCGGTATCAGTGCTCATGCCATCGTGAACACCGGCCCCTGGACTTTTATCGGCGAATACACGGCGGCCAGTGACGAATTCCATGTAGCCGATATGGGGTTCAGGGGTAACGGTGCGCAGCCGACCGCCTGGAACCTGGAGGCGAATTACGGCTTCATGGTGATAGGTCGGGAAGTGAGCGTCGGCGTCGCTCGCCAGGAGAGTGCGGAGGCCGTGGAACTCGGTCTGCCGGAGAACAAGACGCTGGCGGCGCTTTCGGTGGGGATAATGGATAGCGCTGCACTGAGTCTTGAGTATGCGCTCGCCGAGGACTACAGCATGGCCGATGGAGGCTCCGGAGAGGATGGCGGAATCTTCACGGTTCAGATGGCGGCGGAATTCTAGCGGGGTTTGATTGGCACCGCCGGGACACGCAGCGCGTAAACCACTGAGGGCACCGAGAGAGGAATTCCATCAAGGAAGCACTCACTGTTTTCACTGGTCGATTTGTTTCCTGTGCACCTATTCCCCTCGTTCAAAGGGTCAATCGCGGCTACCGCCGCTCCTACGTCGTTTGGAAACAGCTCTCGGACGTTATCGGCTATGCAGTGTCCCGGCTCTGTAGGAGCGGCGGTAGCCGCGAATCACGTTTGATCGCGCGATTGCCGTCGCTCCTGCATTGATCGAGCTCATTTGAAAAATTCCGTTCAGAAACACGCCTCAGGCGTTATTCGTTCGGCTTTGCAGTGTCTCGTCGTCGGGAAGCGGTGTACGGGAGAAGTACTCATGCTTGATGCGCGCAGCCACGCCGGCGAGCAGGATCAGCGCCAGCAGGTTGGGCAGCGCCATCAGGATATTCATGATGTCGGCCACATTCCATACCAGTTGTAGCGGTACGGCCGCGCCGATCACCACCAGCAGGGTGAAAATCACCCGGTAGGGCACCACCGCGCGTTCGCCGAACAGAAAGTATGCCGACCGGTCGCCATAGTAGGACCAGGCGATCATGGTCGAGAAGGCGAACAGAGCCAGCCCGAAGCCGACCACCATGGCGCCGCTGTCACCCAGGGATTCGCTGAAGGCGTGCGCGGTCAGGGCGGCGCCCACTAGCGCCTCGTTGTCGGTTTGCCAGGCACCGGTAACGATGATCACCAGACCGGTCATGGTGCAGATCACCAGTGTGTCGATGAACGGCTCCATCATTGCCACCAGTCCCTCCCGCGCCGGTTCATTGGTCCTGGCCGCGGCATGGGCCATGGGGGAGGAGCCGAGGCCCGCCTCGTTCGAGAAGAGCCCGCGGGCCACGCCCCAGCGGATGGCCTCGCCCACGGCGGCGCCGCCCACCGCCCAGGGATTGAGGGCGTAGTTGAGGACCAGGGCGACAGCCGCCGGGATTTGGTCGAGGTGATTGAACAGTACCAGCAGGGCGGCAGCGATATAGAGGACCGCCATGAACGGTACGATGGTGCTGGCCACCCTGGCGATGCGCTTGACCCCTCCGAGGATGACCAGTCCCACCAGGACCGCCAGCAAAACACCGACCATCCAGGCGGCCTCGCTCACCTCCGGCCAGATATAGGTGAGGCCATCCACCACTGAATTGGCCTGCACCATGTTGCCGATGCCGAAAGAGGCAATCAGTGCAAAGGTGGCGAAGGCCGCGGCGGTCCGCTTCATTTTGAGACCGTGCATCAGCGTGTACATGGGTCCGCCGGCCACCTTGCCGTCCGGATCCACCTCCCGGAACTTCAGGGCCAGTGAACATTCGGCAAACTTCGTGGCCATGCCGAAAAAGGCCGTCACCCACATCCAGAACAGGGCGCCCGGGCCACCCAGGGAGATGGCGGTGGCCACCCCGGCGATATTGCCGGTACCGACCGTGGCCGAGAGCGCTGTCGAGAGTGCCTGAAAGTGTGAGACCTCGCCCACATGTTTCGGGTCGGAGTACTTGCCGGTGATCAAGGCGGCGCCGTGCCGGAACCCGCGGAGCTGAACCAGTCGGAGCCGGAAGGTCAGGTAAACGCCGGTGCCCACCAGTGCGATCAGCGTCAGATAGCTTCCCCAGAGCAGGCCCGAAAGCTGTCCGGTCCACACTGTCAGCGTCTCTAACCACTCCTGCATATCGTGTCTCCTGATTGTTAGTCGGGCGCGGCCGCGGGACATTGTAACCTCGCGCAGCAAAATCACTAGGGTCCATGCGGGGAATAGCGGGGCTCCCTTCGGACCTGCTCACAAGCACCCTCGGCTGCGTTGCAGTCGCTTGAATTGTATGGCCAGCCCTGTGCTCCTGCGCCTTGCCGAGCGCTTGTGAGACCGGCTGAGTATTACACTATTTTCGGCATGGCCCACTAGCTAACAGGATCGGCAAAGGAGATGCGGCGATGTAGGTGGTAACTTGACGACTGGCATTACCGACCCGGGTGGCTATCGTGTAATGTGGTTCCAAAAACCAACCCTCAGGACGAAGATTCCGTGAAGCAGTATCTGACTGCATTGCTACGCCCGCTGTTGGACAGCCTGCGCGATCTGGCCCCCATCGTTCTGGTGATCGCCTTCTTTCAGCTGGTGGTACTGCGGCAGCCTATCCCGGATTTCGCGACGCTGCTGGCCGGTACGGTCATGGTGGTTGTCGGACTGGCTCTGTTCGTGCGCGGCCTCGAAATGAGTCTGTTTCCCATCGGGGGGTCGATGGCCTATGCCTTTGCCCGCAAGGGCAGCGTGGCCTGGCTGCTTGCTTTCGCCTTCGCCCTCGGGTTCGGGACCACCATCGCCGAGCCTGCGCTCATTGCCGTGGCCAAGGAAGCCGCTGTCGTGGCCGCCACCGGTGGAATGATCGAGGATACGCTCAAGGCGCGAGCTGGCTACTCGGACGGGCTGCGATTCACGGTGGCGGTATCGGTGGGTTTTGCCATTTTCATCGGCGTGCTGCGCATCCTCAAGGGATGGCCGATTCAGTATCTGATAATCGGTGGTTATCTCGGCGTGGTCGGAATGACCTTTTTTGCGCCGCGGGAGATTATCGGTATCGCCTATGACTCCGGCGGCGTGACAACCTCCACGGTTACGGTCCCGCTGGTCACTGCACTGGGGGTGGGGCTCGCCTCCTCTATCAAAGGGCGCAACCCGATGGTGGATGGCTTCGGTCTGATTGCCTTTGCTTCACTGACGCCGATTATCTTCGTCATGGGATACGGGATGGTGATTGCATGAACGAAACCCTGCAGCTGATCGTCGATACCACCTTGACCATGATGAGGGACGTGCTTCCCATCGCCGCTATCATCTTCGGTTTCCAGTTCCTGGTGATCCGGCGTCCGGTGCCGAACCTCAAGAAGGTACTCATCGGTTTCGCCTATGTCCTGCTGGGACTCTCGCTGTTTCTGATCGGGCTGGAACAGGCGTTATTCCCCATCGGCAAGCTGATGGCCGAGCAGCTTACCGATCCGGCCTTTATCGCTCAGGGTGCCGCGCAGCCGGGGATAATCCGCTGGTACGACTATGTGTGGGTCTACGTTTTCGCCTTCGCGATCGGGTTTTCCACCACCCTGGCCGAACCTTCGCTGATTGCGGTCGCCATCAAGGCCGGCAAAGTTTCGGGCGGCGCAATCAGTGTCTGGGGACTACGTGTGGCGGTAGCCATCGGTGTGGCCTTCGGCATTGCTCTTGGTTCCTATCGGATTATTACCGGGACACCGCTGCACTACTACATCATTGCCGGCTATGTGGTGGTGATTGTCCAGACGATCTATGTGCCGAAACCAATCGTGGCTCTCGCTTACGATTCGGGGGGTGTAACTACTTCCACCGTGACCGTGCCGCTGGTGACGGCCCTCGGACTAGGTCTGGCTTCGGCGGTGCCCGGCCGCAGTGCCATGCTGGATGGCTTTGGCTTGATTGCTTTTGCCAGTCTGTTTCCGATTATAACGGTGATGGGCTATGCCCAATTGAGTGAATCGCGCGCCCGGCGCGAACGAAATGCTACAGAGGAGGTTTAGCCGTGCACTTCAAGTTGATCGTAACCCTCATCGAGGATGAGAAGTCCGACCAGGTGCTCCAGGCGGCGCGCGAGGCGGGCGCCACCGGCGCCACGGTACTCAACCAGGCCCGGGGAGAGGGGGTGCAGCAGGCCAGGACTTTCTTCGGTCTTTCGCTGGAGAGCCAGCGCGACATGGTCTTGCTACTGGTCGAGGAGCACCTGTCGCGCAAGATCCTCGAAAAGATTGCCGCGGTGGGGGAGTTCGACGAAAAACCCGGCACCGGCATCGCGTTTCAGATCGATGTGGAGGATGCCGTTGGCGTCGCGCATCAGGTCGAAAAGCTCACGCCGGTCATCGAGGAAGAGATCTAGTGCACTGTTGCATGCTTGGCGGTGCTTTCAGCGAGTCGCTGGCCGGCCAGATGCAAGGCGCGGTTCGCAGGGAATGGCGCGCCCTTTGCAAGAAACGCAACGCCGCAGATGGCCGGCCAGCGGCTCGCCCGAAGGGAGCCCCCCAAAAAC
>NZ_JAENYR010000119.1 GCF_016841685.1 Thiohalomonas denitrificans | reverse complement strand
AAGCCGCCGCCCCTGTCCAGGGAGGAACGGGACAAGCTCGCGGTGAGCTGGCGCCAGCGAATGGCAGGGGCCGCCCAGCAGGCGATGCAGGCGGGCAAGATGGGTGGCGCTCTGGCGCGCATGATTGATCATCTGCTGCAGCCGCAGTTGCCATGGCGGATGCTGCTGGCCAAGTACATGAATGTCACTGCCCGTGACGACTACAATTATTCGCGTCCCTCCCGTCGTGAAGGGAGCGCGATTTTCCCCAGTCTGCGTAGCCACGAAGTCTCGGTAGTCGTGGCGCTCGACACCAGTGGTTCGGTAAGCGATGACGAGATGCGCCAGTTTCTCTCCGAGGTCAATGCCATCAAGGGGCAGGTCAGGGCGAAGATCACCCTGATGGCGTGCGACACCGAGATGGCCGAGGGCGGACCCTGGCACTATGAGCCGTGGGATGAGTTCCAGTTGCCCCGGGAGTTCAAGGGCGGAGGTGGAACCGACTTCCGGCCTGTATTCGAGGCCGTCGACCGTTCGGTTATGCCGCCGGACCTGCTGATCTATTTCACCGACGCCCAAGGCGAATTCCCTGAACGGGAGCCGACTTTCCCCGTCGTCTGGCTGGTCAAGGGCAAGGGCCGGGTGCCGTGGGGCCAGCGGATCCAGTTAAATTGAGCGGGCTATTCACCGCCGAGTACGTTATCCCCGAAAAAGCAGAGGGATTTTTTTCACGTGGGGCACGGGAAACACGGGGTGAGTGGGCTGTAAAGGTGAACGGGTTATCTCCGGAGAGGCTACTGTAGGAGCCGCGGAAGCCGCGAGCCGAACCGTTATCGCGACTCCCCTCGCTCCTACAGGAAACGTAGTTTTCTCGGGGGAAAGGCACTCCGAGCACTTGGGTCCCCAGTGGTTGATTCCTCTGTGTTCTCCGTGGTTTAAAAATCCCTTTGTGTCCTCTGTGGTTTACCCTTACAAAAGCCGAATTTTCTCAGGAGCCGGGTCTTGAAAAGCAGTCGAAGACAAAACGTCGAACTCTCCAGCGAGGACGCACTGCGTCTCAATGTTCTGATCGCCAATGCCGAGGCGGTGCGGATCGATGAAGGCGGGATGACGGTTTATGGACTGAACGGTGAGCAGGAGATGAAGGTGCCGCTCAATCCCACCTGCCGCTCGGATAGATATCTGACCTGTGTGCGCGAGACATTGGCGGCGGTGGTGTTGGACTCGCCGGGCGGGTACCCGGTATTTCTGCGCCGCTGGACACGGATGGGACAGGTCGACAATGAACAGCTGGACCGCCTGCTCAAGATTGGTGAACCGGAGGCGGTGATGGCGGTGGTCTGCTCGCCGGGCCTCGATAACGAGTTGGCGCGCCGCGCCTGGTGGGTGGCTCCCCACTCGGAGCACGCCCGCCGGATGCTGGAGCGCCCGCAAATCGTCCGCAGCGAGATGGGCCGCATCCTGGCCGAGCATCTGGTCGAGCACCTGCCGTTCGAGACCGAGCACCGTGACATGCTGGACACCGTGCGCCTGGTGCTTCAGCCCGATCTGCTGAGCGAGGAGCGGCGCCTTCGGCTCTGGGAGGCCGGTCGTTCCAAAAAGACCTATCGCGTGGGCTTTCTCGAGGCTGTTCCGGATGACCTGCCGGAGCCTATGGGAGCACGCCACGATCTAGCAGCGGCACAGACGGCGCTGGGGCCTCTGGCCGAAGCCGGTAATCCCTACGCGATCCTGCTTCTGAAACTGCTGGACAGCTCCGGACAGACCTTCCTGGCAGTCGCCTTGGATGCCCTGCGCCGACCGGCGGATCAGGAGGTGGTCGGGGCCCTGCTCGATGCCATCGGCCGGTATCTGGCAGCGGCCAGACGCAACCCGGAGCAGTTGCGCGAAATCGAGGCGGTTCAGGAGCAGGCGGAGTCGATGCTCCGTGAACCGGATGAGGCGCTGGCGGCCATCTTGGCGGCAGTTCCCGAACTACAGGCGGAACTCCGTGCCATGCTCGAACTGGCACACATCGATGAAGGGGTTGTGATTCCGGTGTTTGCCCTGAGTGATGCCATCGGAACCGTGATGCGCAAGAAGATCGAGCCGGTGACCACGCCCGTCAATCGGATGTTGTCCGCATTACGCGGGTATAGACCTGACTCCTGATTCACCGCAGAGGCGCAGAGTACGCAGAGGGCTGGAATTGCTCGAGATCGAACGTTGCTGACTCGTCCGTGTCCTTGCCTTTTGCTGCAACCATAAGCATCGGTTTCCTCGCGGCAACTGCTCCCTGCTTTGTTCTATCTCTTGCATCCATGCAGTCGTGTATTCTCTGCGTACTCCGCGCCTCTGCGGTGAATAATTAAGGCCAAATCGCGGGAGGTATAAATATCCCGCATCGGCCCATTCAAACGGCTGTTTGGTCCCGAACGCCAAGGCTCGGCATAATTAGCTGTTAATTCGAAGAATTTGCTAAAACAGACAAGGGAGTAACCTACTCATGCGGTTGATCCTTCTCGGTGCCCCGGGGGCAGGTAAGGGGACACAGGCTCAGTTCATTTGTGAAAAATACGATATCCCACAGATCTCTACGGGCGACATGCTGCGTGCGCACGTCAAGGCCGGTACGGAGCTGGGTGTGGCCGCCAAGAAGATCATGGACGAGGGCGGCCTGGTCTCCGACGACATCATCATGGGCATGGTCAAGGAACGGGTCAAAGAGCCCGATTGCGCCAACGGCTACCTGTTTGATGGCTTCCCCCGTACCATTCCTCAGGCTGAAGCCATGAAGGCATCGAACATCGACGTCGACTACGTTGTGGAAATCGATGTCCCTGATGAGGAAATCATCAAGCGCATGAGTGGCCGTCGCGTACACCCCGGTTCGGGCCGCACCTACCACGTGATCTTCAATCCGCCCAAGGAAGAGGGTAAGGACGACGTCACTGGCGAGCCGCTCATCCAGCGCGATGACGACCAGGAAGAGACCGTCCGCAAGCGCCTGGAGGTCTACCATTCCCAGACCAAGCCGCTGGTGGAGTTCTACTCCAGCTGGGCGAAGACGGGCGAAGAGCGCGCTCCGAAATACGTCCAGGTCGCCGGAATCGGCGGCGTCGAGGATATCCGCGACAAGGTCTTCGCGGAACTCGGCTGATCGGTCGACATCGCTTGATGAAAAAACGCGGAGGCTTAACCTCCGCGTTTTTTTTGACCACGGAGAACCGATCTCGTGGCTGAATCCAATCGCGGCGAGGGCGCCCCTCCTACCTGCTGCGGTTTTCTGTGAGCCGATTATCCTCTCTGATGCGGCACTAAACAGCCTGGGGTGAGAATGCTTCAACTCTGTGTTCTCCGTGGTTAACCATGGTTAGTTGGCCCAGAACTTTCCACGTGTCCGTTGTAACCGGGGATTTCCACGCCCCTCTTGAGACCGTATACTCCCCAGCCATGCTGGGAATCCTCGTTACCAATCTGGGTACACCCGATGCGCCAACCCCCGAGGCGCTTCGCCGTTACCTCGCCGAATTCCTTTGGGATCGCCGGGTGGTGGACGTGCCGCGGCCGCTATGGTGGCTGATCCTCAACGGCTTTATCCTGCGTACGCGGCCCAGGCGTTCCGCTGCTCTATATCGGAAAGTGTGGACCGAAGAGGGAGCGCCATTGATGGCTATCAGCCGGCGACAGAGCGACAAGCTACGGATGGAACTGTCAGCGCGCCTGCGCCGGGAAGTGCCCGTGGTTCTGGGCATGCGCTACGGCAACCCGTCGATTGCCAAGGCCCTGGAGGAACTGCACGGGCAGGGGGTGGACCGGCTTTTGGTGTTGCCGCTCTATCCGCAATACTCCGGCTCCACGACCGCCTCGACCCTCGATGCGGTCGCCGCAGCGGTTCGCCGTCAACGGGATGTGCCCGGCCTGCGATTCATCCGGGATTACCACACCGATTCCGGTTATCTGGATGCCATGGCAGCGTCCATTCTCGAGGCAAGAGAGGGGCGACCCGCCGCTCAACGGCTACTTTTTTCGTTCCACGGCACGCCCCTGCGATTTCGCAGCGAAGGCGATCCCTACTATCAGCAGTGCCTGACAACGGCCAGGGGCATCGCTGAAAGGCTGGCGCTCAAGTCAGCGGAGTGGCAGGTGGTCTTCCAGTCCCGTTTCGGTCGTGAAGAGTGGCTGCGGCCGTATGCCGACGAGACACTGGAGCGGCTCGCCGGGGAGGGGATAAAGAGTGTGGATGTGGTGTGCCCGGGTTTCTCGGCGGATTGCCTGGAGACCCTGGAGGAGATTGCCGAGGAGAACCGCCATCTATTCCTGAGTGCGGGTGGCGAGTCCTACCACTATATCCCCGCCCTGAATGACCGAAGCGATCACATCAAGGCCCTGGCAAGCCTGATCGAACGTAACGTCTGCAGCTGGCTCGACTGAAGACGGGTAAGGATAGCTACAGAGCACACACGACTGCATGGATGCAGGAGGTAGACGCATGGAGCAGTTGCCGAGAGTGCACAGAGGTCTTCTTCGCAGCCAACCGTTCATTTCGTGATTCCCGCCTGCACGGGAATAGCCAATAGAGCTGCTCTGTTCCCCTCTGTGGCAAACAAAATAACTATTCAGAGCCTCATCCGCACGGGGAGGGAAGTTCGAATAACTATGAATCTCTCGCAAAGCCGCCAAGCCCGCCAAGAAAGCAGGGATAGATCGGTTTTCTTGGCGGGCTTGGCGGCTTTGCGAGAATAAACCGTTCTGTGTTCTTCCGTGGATTCCGTGGCAAAAGTAAGGAATGGCTGAATAGTTACATTACCCGAAGCAGATCGGTACGATGTCCCGGTAGCGGCTGACGAAGTGGGCGGTAATCCCTTCACGGATATGGTCTGGCAGCTCCTCGAAGTCGCCACGGTTGGGTTCTGGGAGGATGAGCTCCTTGATGCGGGAGCGCTTGGCGGCGATGACCTTTTCCCGGATACCGCCGACCGGAAAGACATTGCCGGTAAGGGTGAGCTCTCCCGTCATGGCGATAGGGCGCTTGACCTTCTGGCCGCGGGCGAGGGAGAGCAGGGCGGTGGCCATGGTGACACCGGCACTGGGACCGTCTTTGGGCGTAGCCCCCTCCGGAACGTGCAGATGAACGAAGGCTTCGTCAAAGAAGGCCTGCCGTCCCTGAAACTCCTCCAGATGCGAGGCGACATAGCTGTAGGCGATCTCGGCGGATTCGCGCATCACTTCCCCGAGTTTGCCGGTCAGTTTGAAGCCCCGGTTCTTGCTGTGCACCAGGGTGGCCTCGATGCTTAATGTGGCACCACCCATGGCTGTCCATGCCAGCCCCGTGACCACACCCAACCCGGTAAGTGGTTTCTCTCTCTGGAAGAGCGGTTTGCCCAGGTACTTGTCGACATCCTTGCCGCTCACCCGGATCGGGCCCTTGTTGCCCTGCACCAGCTGTACGACCGATTTGCGGATGATCGCACCGAGCCTTTTTTCCAGGTTCCTTACCCCGGCCTCGCGGGAATAATCCTCGATGATCCGGCGCAGGGCGGCATCCGAGAGCTTGACCTTGCTCGGTTTGAGCCCCGCTCTCTCCAATTGCCGCGGCCACAGGTGGTGCTTGGCAATGGCCATTTTCTCTTCGGCGATATAACCGGAGAGGCGAATGATCTCCATACGGTCCATCAGCGCCGCCGGGATGGTGTCGAGCTGGTTGGCGGTGCAGATGAACAGCACCTTGGAGAGGTCGAAACCCAGGTCCAGATAGTGGTCGAGGAAGTGGTTGTTCTGTTCCGGGTCGAGCACCTCCAGCAGGGCCGAAGCGGGATCGCCCTGATAGGAAGCGCCGATTTTGTCGATCTCGTCCAGCATGATGACGGGGTTGGCAGTCCCCGCCTCCTTGATAGCCTGGACAAACTTGCCCGGCATGGCTCCGATATAGGTACGGCGGTGGCCCTTGATCTCGGCTTCGTCGCGCATCCCGCCCAGCGAGAAGCGATAGAATTTTCGTCCGAGGGTATTGGCCACGGAGCGGCCGATGGAGGTCTTGCCGACACCGGGAGGCCCGACCAACAGGAGTATCGAGCCGGAGACTTCGCCTTTCAGCGAACCGACCGCGAGGAACTCGATGATGCGATCCTTGACGTCCTCCAGACCATCATGGTCCGCATCGAGAATCCGCCGTGCCCGCTTCAGATCCAGCTTGTCCTCCGAGCAGACGCCCCAGGGCAGGGCGGTGATCCAGTCGAGATAGTTGCGGGTGACCGTATACTCCGGCGAACCCGACTCCAGCACCGAGAGCTTCTGCAGCTCATCCTCCAGGCGTTTGTCGGCATGCTCCGGAAGCTCCAGCTGTTCCGTCCGCCCCTTGAAGCGTTCGATATCTGCGGTGCGATCATCCTTCTCCAGACCCAGTTCCTTCTGGATCTCCTTGAGCTGTTCCCGGAGGAAGAATTTGCGCTGCTGTTCGCTCATCCGCTCCTCGACCCGCTCGCGGATATGGCTCTGGAGCTTGGCGACCTCCAGCTCCTTCTTGAGCAGTACCATCACCTTCTGCATGCGGGGAATGACCCCGAAGGTCTCCAGAACCTCCTGCAGGTCTTCCTTGTCTGCGGTGGTCAGTCCGGCGGCGAAATCCGTCAGTGGTGACGGTTCGTTAGGCCCGAAGCGATTGAGAAAGTACTTGAGTTCCTCACTGTACAGCGGATTGAGCGGAAGCAACTCCTTGATGGTGTTGATGATGGCCATCCCGTAGGCCTTCACCTCGTCGGTTTTGCCGAGTTTCTCTTCCCGTGGATATTCCACCTGGACGACAAACGGGGGTGTTTTGGAGAGCCATTTGACAATGCGGAAGCGACGGGTACCTTCGGCGATAAACTGCAGTTTGCCGTCTGAGCGTGCCGGATGGTGGAGGCGCACCGCACTGCCGACCCGATGGAAATCGTCCGGTTTCATCTTTTCCGGATCGGCGCCCGGTTTAAGCAGGGCAAGAGCGGCCATGTGGTGGGTGGTTTCGCCGATTTTTTCGACGGTTTCCAGCCAAAGCTCCTCCTCCATGAGCACCGGGAAGGTCTGTGCCGGGAAAAAGGGCCGTTCCGAAAGCGGCAACAGGTGGAGCGTATGGGGCAGTACGTTGGCGGAAAGGGCAAGCTCCGAAGAGCTGCCGGCGCCTCCTTCCTCATCAATATATTCGGCATCGAGTGGCTCTTTGTCCGTCATGAAGCGACCTCATTGTTGTCCACTGGCGATTGTAGAACCCGTTCTTAACGGGTGCTTGCTGTACCCACTACATTGTGTCGAAACCAACCGATTGCAACGCTTCCGACGGATGCTTTCAAATAAGCCAAACATAGTTACATAGAGGAAATTCGACACCGGGAGGGGGATGCGGAGTCGATGAGAAAAGGCGCCCCCAGCTGCAGGACAGCCACTCCTGAAGAACGTGCCCTCGCTACTGACCGCTGTCATTACGAGCCCCAGCGACGAAGTAATCTCCTACTCCCAACCCCGAGATTGCCGCGTCGCCTGGGGCTCCTCCTGATGAATTTGCTCCCGCTGTCATTACGAGGAGCCCCGGCGACGAAGTAATCTCCTGCTCCCAAAACCCC